>CAXTUV010000060.1:9701-10549 GCA_964247445.1 uncultured Acidobacteriaceae bacterium
CCCGCAAACGCATGCAGCGTCGGCGAACGCCGTGCCGGCGCAGCCCGTGCAAGTGCCTACGGACGCCGTGCCGGCGCAGCCCGTGCAAGTGCCTACGGACGCCGCGCAAGCGCAGCCCGTGCCAGCGCCCGCGCTTCCGGCGCAGCCGCAAGGAGCCCAACCTTTCACAGCCTCGGGCGGCTTCGATCCTTTTCTGCCAAACCCGGAAATCCCATCCGGCGCACTTGTGTCCGCGCCTTCCTCGGGAGCCGCACCTGTTCCGGTTGCAAGCGTCAAGGCAGAAGAATCAACCCGCAACGCCTCTCTCCCGACTGCGAACCAAGCTGTCTCCACAGTCTCCACGCTGCCAGCCGCGGTCGCCGACAAAACTCCCGCCGCCCTGCAAGCGGTTCCCGGGCCCGCGAAAGCATCCTCGCCCGCGCTGCCGGGGAGGCCGCAAGCAGCGCCGCAAACGGCCTTCGTTCCGGTACGTGCGGACGTTCCGACACACTCTGAAGCTTTAGGGCAAACCGGGGCGGCTGTTCCCTCCGGGCAGCCGGCAGCCGTGTTTCCCCAAGCTCTCACCGAGCTCTCATCCACGTCCCAAGCAGCTCCTGCACCGGCAAGAGCGGCAGCTTCCACGCCTGCTCCTGTTTCCCCTGTGAGCACACCCGAGCTCCCAAGCGCCCCCGTGCCACTAAGCGCGGGTGCCCAGCCGATCACATCCACCTCCACACAAGCGGACACCGGCAAACCCGCCGTGCTTTCCGCCGCCAACAGCGGCAGCTCGCAGCATGACAGCCAACCGGCCTCTCCGGAGGTGCCGGGAGCGAAGGCGCCGGCACCCGCATCGGGCAGCTCATCGACCG
>CAXTUV010000061.1:0-10454 GCA_964247445.1 uncultured Acidobacteriaceae bacterium
CTTGCCTCGATTCCGTCGATGAAAGAGGGCGCGTCCTCGGCCACCTCCTGCGGGGTAAAGCCGAGCCGGGCCGCGAGCAGCGGGTCAATCTCGAAGTTCGTCGCCGGGCCGCTCAGGGTGTTGTCGATGCCGTTCTCCACGTCGACTACGCCGTCCACCTTGCCGATGGCCTCCGCGACCCTCGGCCCGAGCTCGCGCAGCAAGGCCGGGTCGGGCGTAAACAGCTTGATTTGGATCGGCTCGGGCGCGTTCGACAGGTCGCCGATCATGTCCTGCAGCACCTGGGTGAACTCCACATCGAGCTGCGGCAGCGTGCCCTTGATCTGCTTGCGGGCGTCCGCCATGACCTCGTCGATGCCGCGTTCGCGCTTGCTTTTGAGCTTGACGCTGATGTCGCCGGTGTTGGCTTCAGTCACGGCAGCCAGCCCCAGCTGGAGCCCGGTGCGGCGGCTCGTGCTTTCGACTTCCGGCTCGCTCCGCAGGATTCGCTCCACTTGGTCGAGCACCTTGCCCGTGGAGGCAAGCGAGCTGCCAGCGGGCATGATGTAGTCCAGGATGAACCCGCCTTCGTCCATCTCCGGCAGCAAATCGGAACCGAGGCCGCGGTAGGCGAACCAACTGCCGGCGACGAGCAGCAGGCAAACGCCGCCAAGCCGCATGGGGCGGCGCAGCGAAACCTCCAAAGCTCGTCGGTGCCAACCCATGACGCGGCCCAAGGTCGCGCCGGGCTCCTCACGCCCGTGCCCGCCGGGCTTGAGGAGCACCAACGCCAGGCTCGGCGTCCAGGTCACGGCCAGTAAGAGCGAGGTCACCAAGGACACGGTCATCGTGATGGCCAACGCACGGAAAAAGCTGCCGGTTACGCCGGCGACCGCGATCAAGGGCAGGAACACAACCACGGGCGTGACGGTGGAGCCGACGAGAGGCCGCGCGATCTCGCGCAATGCTTTACGCACGGCTTCCCCGCGGCTTTCGCCCCCGTCGCGGTGCAGCACGATATTTTCGACCACGACGATCGCGTCATCAATCACCAGGCCGATCGCTGCAGCCAAGCCGCCCAGCGTCATCAGGTTGAAGCTTTCCCCGATGAGCCAAAGCACCAGCACAGTGACCGCGACCGTGACGGGAATCACCAGCCCGGCGATCAGCGAGGAGCGCCAGTCGCGCAGAAACAAAAACAGGATCACGCAGGCGAGCAGGAGCCCGATGAGGATGGCATCGCGGACGCTCTTGATGCTTTCGCGGACGAGCAGCGACTGATCGTAATAAGGCGCGAGCCTGACGCCCTTGGGCAGCTTGGCGCGCAGCCGCGCGACCTCGGCGGCCGCGCCGTCCGCGACGGCCACGGTGTTGCTGGAAGGCTGCCGGGTGATATTCAACAGAACCGCCGGATGCCCGTCGGCGGAGACAAACGTGTACACCGGCAAGGCGGCCCGCACGACATGGGCGACGTCGCCGACACGCACGGCCGCGCCGCCGGCGGTGGTCTTGACCGTAAGCTGCTTGAGGCCGTCGAGGTCGTGGGCCTGCGCGCCGACGAGCGCCAAAACCAGCTGATGGTTCTGCTGGTAAAGCCCGGGCGAGTCGATGATGTTTGAGGCCCCGATGGCATTCGCCAGGTCGAGCACCGTTACACTGGCGGCTTGCAGCTTGGCCAGGTTCGGCACCACATGGAACTCCGGCACCTCCCCGCCCTGCACGGTGACGGTGCTTACGCCGTCCACGCGGTTCAGCGGCGGCTTGAGCGTATAAGTCGCGAGCTCCCAAAGGTCGGCCTGCGAAACCGTATCCGAAGTGAGGCTGTAGCCCAGGATCGGGAACGTCGCGAACGTGAGTCGGTTCGCGGTGATCTTCGCGGTTGCCGGCAGCGTTTGCTGCACACGGCCGAGCGCGGCGTTGACCAGCTCGAGTGTGCGGAACATATCGACGGACCAGTCGAAAAACAGGCTCACCTCAGCCGAACCGCGGCTGGTGGTGGAGCGTACTGTTTCGAGGCCCGGGACGCTGTTCATGGCGTCCTCGATCGGCTTGGTGACGGCGACCTGCATCTGCTCGATCGGCATGACCCCGTTGTCCGCGCCGATGACCACGCGCGGGAAGTTCGTCTCCGGAAAGACCGCGATGGGGGTTTGAAAGAACGCGTAGATGCCGGCAAGCGTCAGCGCGGCCGCGATGAAGAAAATGGTGCGTGCGCCGCGTGCAAGCCAAAAGGCCGGCTCAACCGGCACTTCCCGTGCCGCCCGGTGCGTCGGGGCTGCGGCGGCCACTAGTCCTCGCCTTTCCCGGTTTTACCGGTAGCACCGCCGACGGCCACCTTGCTCCCGTCGTCCAGGCCGTAGCCGCCCTCGGTCACAACCGTGTCCTCAGCCGTGAGGCCGTCCGTAATTTGAGCTTTCTCACTCGTCCGGATGCCGAGGGTGACCGCGCGCTTGTGCGCGGTACCTTCCGCCGCCACGACCAGCACGCTCGTGCCGCCTTCCTCCGCCGGCAGGATCGCCGCGCTCGGCACCTGCAATGCGTTGGGAACGACGGTTCCGCGCATCACCGCATGCACCGCGGTGCCGACCTTATAGCGCCCGTCCGCATTGGGCAGGCGCAGCCATACCTCCACCGTTGTGGAGCCGGGATCGAGCGCGGGGCTGATGAACGAAACCTTGGCCGCTTGCGGATCATCGATGCCGGGGATGAGGATTTCAGCGCCCCCGCCCGGCTTGAGCTTTTGCGCCGAAGCCTGCGCCAGGTGCAGCTTCGCGAGCAGGAAAGACGTGTCCATCACGGTAATGACGGTGGTGCCCGCCGGGGCTGTTTCGCCCGGAAACAGCGGGCGGTCCGTGACGACCCCGTCGATGGGGCTGCGCAGGCCGGCATAGCTGACCTGCGCTTGGGCCCCAGCGTACCGGCCTTTGGCGGAGGTGAGCTGTCCCTGCGCGGCTTCGGCATTGGCTGCCGCAAGCGTATTCCGCACGCTGTCCAGGTGCTTGACCGCGGTGTCGTAAGCGGCCTGCGCCTGCACCGCGGCGGCGAGCGCCGTGTCGGTATCGCGGCCGGCGATGGCACCCTCGCGCAGCAGCTGCTTGCGCTCGGCCGCCGTGCGGTTTGCCACGTCCAGGTTTGCCTTCGCTTGGTCCACGTCCAGGCCGGCCTTCTGCACATCTTCGGGGATGGTCGCTTTCGTGGCGGTCGTGTACGCCGCCTGCGCGGAAAGGAGGCTTCCTTGCGAATCCAGCGCGCTTCCTTGCAGATCACGATCCTCCAGGGCGACCAGCAGCTGCCCCTTGCGCACGTGGGCTCCGCGTTCCACATACTCCGCGCGGATCGGCGCGCTCACCCGGGGGGCGATCGCTGCCTGCGAAAGCGGGGCAAGGATGGCATCGGCGGCGATCTCCTCGGCGATGGGGCCGACCGTCGGGTGCTCGACTTGGACGGCGACAGCCGTATCGCCCGGTTCGGCCGCTTCCTTCTTGCACCCGCCCGCGAGCAGCCCGCACAGCAGGAGCATGCAAGCCGAGGCGGCGCGGCGCGTGAGGGAAGGCAGGGGCATGCGTTTTAGAAGGTCCCGGTAAGGGTTTGCAGTTGGGCCAGGGCCAGCCGGTAGCGGACCACGCCGTCCGACTGTGCCGTTTCCGCCGCGACCAGCGTGCCTTGCGCGTCCACCACCTCCAGCACCGTGCTTTCGCCATCCACGTAGCGCAGGTTGGTCAAGCGCAGGCTTTCGCGGGCGTCCATCACGCTCGCATCAAAGGACGCAAGCTCCCGGCGGGCGGTATCGGCTTCGGCGTAGAACGCGGCGAGGTCGGCCAGGAGCCGCCGCTGCGCCGCCGTCAACGCCGTCTTGGCGGCATCGGAGCGCAGATGCGCCTCCCTGATCCTGCGCTCCGTCGTCAGCCAATCCCAAACGGGAATGTCGAGCGTGGCGCTCGCGGAGTAGCCGAGATTGCGCGCGCCGTCCGGGCCCCGCTTTGCGAATTGCGGGGCATCGATGCCGTAGGTGAAGTTCAGCGCCAGGTCCGGGAGCAGCGCCGCTTGTGCGGTGGCAACCTCAGCCTCCCTTGCCTGAAGGACGGCCAGGGCGCTGCGCAGCTCGGGGTTGTCGGCGCGGGCGGCGGCTTCGATGCCGGCGCGGTCAGGCAGCGGCGGCGGTTCGCCGGCTGCCGCCAGAGTATAGGGCGTTGCAGGGTCGGCGAAGAGCAGCACCCCGAGCTCCAAGCGGGCCTTCTCCTCGGCCAGGTTCGCATCGGCGCGCTCGCGCTCGCGCTGCTGCTGCCCAAGCCGCGCCTTAATCACATCGGCATGCGCCGCCTCGCGGCTCCTTTCGCGCTGCTCCGTGATGTGCACGAAGCGGTTCGCCTCGTCCGCGGCCCGCTGCGCGATCACGGTCTTTTCGCCCGCCGCGCCCAACCTGAAGTAAAGGGCAGTGACAGCTGCCGTCAGTCCTCGACGCGAAACCTCGGCCTCCGCCTGCGCGCGGGCGGCATTTGCGTCCGCAAGCCGCACGGCCGCCCTTTGCGCGAGGCCCAAGGTCTCATTCACGACCCCCTGGCTGTAGTACTCATGCAGCGAGTTGTTGGCGACAAACAAGGGCAGGGACTGCGTCAGCCCGCCTTGGGTCGTTTGTGCCGCCGTCAGGTTCGACTCCGTAAAGACAAACTGATTGTGGTACACCACGGACGGCAGCAGCGCGGCCCGTGCATCTTTCCGCTCCAGTGCGGCGGCGCGGCTTTCCGCATCGGCAGCAGCGAGCGTCGGCTCCACGGCCGCAGCCCGCTGAATCGCCTCACCCAACGTGATGGGCGCGGACGGCTGCGCCCCGGACTGAGCTTGCGGCCCTTGCGCGAACGCCGCACCGTCGAGCAGCGCCGCCCCGCCAAGCGCGAGCACGCGGAGGTGTTTTGAAGGGGCAAGCGGCATCGTTTCCACCTTATCGAGGGTTGCTTAAGACTCGCTGAAGATCGTGCGCTGCATGCGAGGCATCTGCGGAAACAAGCGCCGGTCTCCGCTGAAGTGCTTCAAGGGACGGCTCCCCCCTTCTTTCGGTGTATAAACGCGGCCCGACCAGCCGACCTTGAAGTAATGAGTCATTTATGCGGCGGATAACATCAACCGGCGTTGGCTTTGCGCGCGCTCGCTTCCGTGTAACGATGAGGGCTCCCCAACCTTGCTGTCCTGTGGGCATCCGCAGGGAAGTTCCTCTTGCAACTGCTTTTCGGAGGCACTGTGCGCTATTCCCGTTCTCGCCAAGTATTGACCTATGCGCTTCTAGGCAGCCTGTTCTGCGCCGAACCTGCTCTGGCGCAGGCAAGCTTCACTTCCCTGCGCGGCACGGTGGCCGACAGCACGGGGGCGCTGATTCCCGGGGCTGCGGTCACACTCGTAAACCCGGCGACTGGTTTTACGGCAACGCAGACCAGCGACAGCGCCGGCCGGTACAGCTTTGCTCAGCTCACCCCCGGCACATACACCTTGCACGTCGCGGCCCAGGGTTTCTCGGCGCAGGACCGCAAAGCCGAACTGCTGGTGTCGCAGCCGGCGACGGTGGATGTGGCGCTTGGCGTGGTCGCTTCCGAGGAGAACGTGAACGTCAGCGCGGAAGCGGAAACGCTGAACGAAACAGACGCGAGCATCGGTAATTCGTTCAACAACCAGTTCATCCAGGCGGTGCCGACCGAAGGTCGCAACGTGCCTGATCTCCTGAGCGTGCAGCCCGGCGTACTGTTTCTCGGCCACAACGTGGACCAGAATACAGACAGCCGGTCGGGCGCGGTCGCCGGCGCGCGGTCGGACCAAGGCAACGTAACGCTGGACGGGCTGGACGACAACGATCAGGTGAATGGGTACGCATTCACCGGCGTTCTGCGTTCCACGCAGGACTCCACCGAGGAGTTCCGCGTAACCACCTCGAACTCGACCGCCGACCAAGGACGGTCCTCGGGCGCGCAGGTTTCGCTGGTCACCAAGTCCGGTACCAATGCGTATCATGGGTCGGCTTACGAGTACTACCGGCCGCCATTCGCCGCAGCGAATGATTGGTTCTATAAGCAAGCCGAGATCGAGAACGGGCAGCCTAACATCGCGAGCAAGCTGCTGCGCAATACCTTCGGCGGCTCGTTCGGCGGGCCCGTGCTGAAGAACAAGCTGTTTTACTTTGGGAACTACGAAGGGCAGCGCACCGCGGAGAACATCGTCACGACCAGAACCGTGCCCACGGCAAGTTACCGGGCCGGCAACCTGACTTACCAAGACGCGAACGGCGGCGTGACCGTGCTGAACCCGGGCCAAGTGTCCACGCTGGACGCGCCTTGCGCCGCGAATGGCGTGTGCCCGTGGGGGTCGGGCGCGGACCCGAACGTGCTGAGCTATTGGAGCCAGTACCCGCTCAACACCAGCTTCAACACAGGCGACGGCTACAACACGGGCGATTACACATTTTCCTCGCCCGCGCCCGCTTCGCTGAACACGACCATCGTGAAAGTGGACTATGTGCTCAACGACAGCAACCGGCTTTTCATCCGCGGCAACCTGCAAAAGGACGTGACCGACGGGGCGGAACAGTTTCCGGGCCAGCCGGCGTCCTACTCCATCCGCGACAACAGCAAGGGCTTAGCCGGCGGCTATACCTGGGCACCTAAGCCGAACTTGGTGAACGACCTACGCTACGGGTATGTGCGGCAAGGCTACGGCAACCGCGGCGTCGGCGTCGGCAACTATGTCGACTTCCGCTTCGTCGATCAGTTCAACGCCGAAACCCGCACTACGGTCGTCAACGTGCCGGTGCACAACATCATCGATAACCTGAGCTGGACCAAAGGCAGCCACACGGTCACGCTCGGAGGCAACTGGCGGCTGATTACCAATAATCACTCGACTGATGCGCTGTCCTACTCAGCCGCGAGCAGCAACCCTTACTGGCTGAACAACGAGCCGGACCCCTCGACGCTCGGCAATGGCGTTCCCGGATATAGTTCGGGCTTCACCAACTCCTTCCAGGTCGCGTATGCCAACCTGGTCGGCACCGTTCCGCAACTTACCAGCGTGTACAACTACAGCGTCGCATCCGGTGGCGGCTCGGGCGCGCTCCTGAACCAAGGCGCGTTTCTGAACCGCTCCTTCCGCACCAACGAATTTGAGTACTACCTAGCCGATACCTGGCGCGCGACCCCGAAACTCACCCTGACCTACGGTATTCGCCACACCCTCCTGCAAACGCCGTATGAGCGCAATGGCCAGCAGGTATCGCCGACCATCGATACGGACGCCTGGTATAGGCAGCGGGAAGCCTCCGCGCTCGCCGGGCAGGTTTATGAGCCGCTGCTCGCCTTTGTCTCAAGCGGTAAAGCAAATGGCCGCCCCGGCTACTGGCCCAAGCAGAAGCTCAACATCGCCCCACGCATCTCCGTCGCCTACGCGCCCGACCAGCGGACCACCCTGCGCGCGGGCTTCGGGCTGTATTTCGACCATTACGGCCAAGCGGTTGTGAACACTTTTGACGAGCAAGGCTCGTTCGGCCTGACCAACAGCTTCGTCAATCCGGCTGCTGGTTTCAGCACGGAAAGCGCTCCGCGATTTACAGGCAAACGCAACCTGCCCGCCATCGACACGGGACCCTCGCCCGGCAACCCGATCAGCTTTCCCTACAGCCCGTCGGCGACAAACTTCCTTATCACGGAAGGCATCGACAACCGGCTCAAAACGCCGTACTCCGAGGTGATCGATGCTTCGGTGCAGCGGCAGCTCCCGGGCGGCATCACAATTGAAGCCGACTATGTCGGCAGGCTGGGCAGACACTTGCTGCAGCAGCTCGATCTTGCCCAGCCGGTGGACTATACGGACCCTCAAGGCGGAGGCGATTACTTCACCGCCGGCTCAGCCCTGTCGCGGCAGGTGGATGCCAAGGGCGGCGACCCGAACGCACAGGTCGCCGCAATCCCATACTTCGAGCATGTCTTCAGTAACTTAGCTACGCCCGCGGTCAGCGCGACACAGTTTATCTACACGAATGAGTGGGCCCCGTACCGCTACACATACGGTGAAACAACCTCGCTGGCCGACCTTGACTTTTATTGCTATTACGGCTGCCCCAGTGGAACACGCTTTTTTCAGGGCCAATTTTCCACGCTCAATGCGACCGCGAGCATCGGCCAGAGTTACTACAACGCGGCGCAGCTGATCGTGCGGCATCCAACCTCCCACAGCCTGCAGTATGACTTTAATTACACCTTTTCTAAGTCGATCGATTTCGGGTCAGACGCCGAGCGCAGCTCTCCGCTTTCGGGCGCGACGGGTACCTTCTCCACGATTGAAAACACTTGGAACCCATCCCTGAACCGCGCCGTCTCGGACTTTGACACGCGCCATCTTCTTTCTTGGGATTGGGTCTACCGGGTGCCGTTCGGGCGCGGTCTCCAGTACGGCGGCGGTATCGGCCGCTGGGAGGACGCCGCCCTAGGCAGTTGGCAGGTGAGTGGTCTGGGCCGCTGGTCGAGCGGGCTGCCTTTTTCCGCGACCGAGCCCGGCTACACGACCGACTGGGAGTTCCCGGCCTTCGGCGTGCGCAACGGGAATGTGCAAGTCCGCAAGCACCTGGACGCGAACGGGACGCCGCAGGTGTTTGCCGACCCGGACGCGATCAACGCAGGCGTGCGCTCGCTGACCGCGCCCATCCGCCTGCCTTACCCAGGCGAAGCGGGCAGCCGCAATGTGTTCCGCGGCGACGGCTTCTTCGAGGTGGACGGCAGCGTTTCCAAGAGCTGGGCGCTCGTGCGGGAGTCGAAGCTGCGGGCGTCGTACGAGGCTTTTAACTTCATGAATTCGGTCCGCTTCGACACCAATCCCAACACCTCCCTCGGCAACCAGCTCACCTCCGGGGCTCTCGGCAAATATTCGGCCGTGCTTAACCGGCCACGGGTGCAGCAGTTCTCGCTGCGGGTTGACTTTTAAGGAGAAGCTCGGTCGTGCCGGACAAAGTTTCTATGCATTCCGGCAGCACGCAAGGCACGTTGCCTGTCGGTTCAGCAGGATTTGCATGGGTTCAGCTCAGGTTGCGGAGCTTGATGCCGCGACTCCGGTAAAGGCGGGTGAACGGATGGCCGCATCACTCCGCCCGCAGCGCGTCCACGGGGTTGACCGAGGCCGCGCGCCGGGCGGGCATCCAGCTAGCCGCCAGGGCGGACGCGCCCAGCACCAGGGCCACCTCGGCGAGCGTCGGCGCGTCCCAGGCGGCTGTGCCGAACAAGAGCTTGCGCATGAGCCAGGCAGCGACGACCGAGCCGAGGAGCCCGGCCGCGAGGCCTGCTGCGATCATGCGTCCGGCTTCCCCGAGCACCAGCCGCACCACCGAGCCCCGCGCCGCCCCGAGCGCCATGCGCACGCCGATCTCGCGCGTCCTCCGGCTGACCGAGTAGCTGATCACGCCGTACAGGCCGATCGTGCTCAGCAGCAGCGCGAGCAGGGCGAAGCCGCCTGTCAGCCATGCCGCCGAGCGATGGAGGTACGCCGCGGGGGTATCCGCGATCCGGGCTCGGAGGGTGATGGGGTCCTCGGTCGCGATGCCCGGATCGAGTTCGTGGACGGCGCGGACCATGGCGGGTAGGAGTGCCCCGGGGTTGCCGCGGGTGCGCGCGAGCACCACCATATCGGGCTCGGGATTTTGGTTGTATGCCGCGTAGATCGCGGCCACACGGCCTCGTCGAGGCCGCCCTCACGCACGTTGTGGATTACGCCGACCACGGTCCAGGTAGAGGAGGGCGTGAGCTGGTAATCGCCGATCTGCTTGCCTAAGGGGTCCTGCCCGGGAAAGTATTTGCGGGCGAATGCCTGATTGATGATTGCGACACGCTGCTTGGTATGATCTTCAGCGTCTGTGAACCAGCGGCCCTTGAGGAGGGTCGCGCCGAGCGCCTGGAAATACCCGGCGCTCACGGTGCGTTCCAAAACCTCGTTATGCTCGCCGTTGTAGGCTCGGCCCGGGAAGCGCACCCAGCGTGTGCTCAAATTGCTGTTTACGGGGTGATTTGCACTGGTGCCGACCGCTGTGATCCCGGGCAACGCGGATACGCGGCGAAGCACCTCCCGCGCCGCAGCGCGCTGCCTGTTTCCGATCGCGTATTGTTTCGTCGGCAGGCTTACATCCAGCATCGCCAAGTGGTCGGGCGGGAAGCCCAGCTCCACGTGGAGCAGTCGGTACACGCTCTTGCCGAGCAGCCCCGCCCCCACCAGCAGCACCACGGCGACCGCCAGCTCCAGCGCCACCAGCCCCGAGCCGAACCGCCGCCAGAACAGCCCGGACGCGCCCTTGCCGCCCTCGCCCAACCCGGCCTGCACGGCATCGCTGTTAGGCATGCGCGCGAGCGGCACGGCTGTAAACAGAACTGCGGAGGCGGCGCAGACCGCGCCCGCGAATAGAACGACATGGAGGTTGAGGCCGAGCCCGCCGAGGTAGGGCATGCTTGCCAGCATGT
>CAXTUV010000062.1:0-3759 GCA_964247445.1 uncultured Acidobacteriaceae bacterium
GCCGTGCGGTGCAGCTTGGGGCTAAGTTCTACTTCTGATTCGTTGGCAATGCAAAAAAGCCCGGCTCGCGCCGGGCCTTTTATTTCGAAGGACAGCTCAGTCCGCTTCCTTCCGGGCCTTTTTCCTGTTTCGTTTGCGCGCGAGCGCTTCTTTCACGCGGCGCTTTTCGCCGGGTTTCAGGTAGAAGCTGTGGCGCTTAACTTCCTTGATGATGTCCTCGGTTTGCACCTTGCGCTTGAAGCGCCGCAGGGCGTTTTCGAGGGGCTCGCCTTCCTGCACGCGAACCTCAGCCATTGGGGATACACCTCGCTCCCGGCCGCTTAGGGCGGCTTATGCAAGTCAAATTATACGCACGTTTGTGCCCGTAAACCTCGCCACGTCATGGCCGAATTTACGCTATTCTGCGTTCATGGGAGACGAAACATGGGATGAGCGCTTCAGGGCGCTCGCGCGCGAGGCTGAGGAGGAAGCGGGAACCCTCGACCCGGAAGCGTTTCGCCTGCGCTGGCTGGGGCGTAAGCAGGGGCGGCTCAAAACGCTGGCCGACCAGTGGCTGAAAGCCGCGCCGGTGGCGGAAAAGCGCGAGGTGGGGCAGCGATTTAACGAGCTCAAGGCTGCGGTCGAGGCACTGCTGGGAACCCTGGAAAGCCAGCCCGGTTCGCTCGCGCACGAGAGCATCGACATTACCCTGCCCGGCATCGCGCCGGCGCGCGGGGCCGAGCACCCGCTGATCCGCACCATGCTCGACATGCTCGGAGTGTTTGAGCGGATGGGCTACTCGGTGCGCACCGGGCCCGAGGTCGAAACAGACTTCTACAACTTCGAGGCGCTCAACTTCCCGCCCGGCCACCCGGCGCGCGACACGCAGGACACGCTCGTGGTCGCGGGCCAAGGGGCCAAGCCCGCGCGCGACCGCCTGCTGCTGCGCACCCACACCTCGCCCGTGCAGATCCGCAGCATGGAAGCCGAGCCGCCACCCCTGCGGATCGTGGTTCCAGGGAAAGTCCACCGCAACGACGAGTCGGACGCGACGCACTCGCCGGTCTTCCACCAGATCGAGGGGCTATGCGTGGACACGAACATCACCTTCGCCGACCTGAAGGGCACGCTCGACCACGCGATGCGCGAGTTCTTCAGACCGTCCGTGAAGACCCGCTTCTTTCCTTCGTTTTTCCCGTTTACAGAACCGAGCGCGGACGTGCAGATCTCCTGCCCGTTCTGCGGCGGCAAGGGCTGCCGCAAGTGCAAGCACTCCGGCTGGATCGAGCTGCTGGGCTGCGGCATGGTGCACCCGGAGGTGTTCCGCGCGGTCACAGGCAAACAGCCCGCGTACGACCCGGCGCGGGTGTCGGGCTTCGCCTTCGGCATGGGCGTGGACCGGATCGCGATGATGAAGTATGGGATTTCGGATATCGGATTGTTGTATGGGGGGGATGTACGGTTTTTGGAGCAATTCGCTTAGCAACTCTTACTAGCGTGCAGAAAGCGAACACATGGAAATCGTCCCAGTAATTGCATCACTTGTTGGCGCCATAATTGGAACGGCAGGCTTTACCTTGAGTCTTGTAAACTTTCGAAGGGACCAACCAAGAATTAAAGTACGACTGAACTGGAACATGGTTGATTCGGCAACCAAGGTCACATTCGGGATGGTAGTTGCAACAAATGTTGGCAGGCGACCAGTACTTATCTGTGGTGCAGCACTCGAGTTCAAAAATGACCCGGTACATTTGCTGCTTGACGAATCAATCTCAGGTGTGCGGCTTGGCGAGGGAGAAAAGCCTGCGAAGTACCTGATCAGACTTGATCGTCTGAGCTCATACTCCAATCATTGGCGTCAAGTCCGTGCGTACGTAGAAGATTCGACCGGCAAGCGTTACTACACCAGCTACCTGTCCAAGAAGGCTCGTCCGCCCAAGTGGGCATCAGAAGAGACGAAGGAATAAAGGTCTCACTCGATAGATCGGCCTATCTCCTGACCTTATATGTTGTCGGCCATGGCGTCCCAGAAGGTCTTACGAAGAAAGCTGAAACCGCACCTATTCTTGACAGCCTGCTCCGGTATCCATCACGATAGAGATCACCAGAGGGTTAAACATGCCGCAAACCGAGAAAGCCAAGGTCTTCCGCAACGGGCGCAGTCAGGCGGTGCGCATCCCGGCGCAGTACCGCTTCACGGCGGACAGCGTATATGTGCGCCACGATCCGGTCAGCGGCTCGATCACCCTGAGCGAGAAGCCGTTCGCACCGTCCATCGAGGAAATCTTTCGCATGTTCGATGAGCACGGTGGCTCGGACTTTGAAATCGTGCGCGACCGCTCGATGCCGCGTCCGGCACCTGAGCTGTGAGCGAGCCGAGTCTGCTTTTAGACACCAATACGGTCAGCTACTTAATGAACGGTCGCTCGCCTGCGGTTCGTCGGGCCTATACGGATGCCCAGGGAAAAAGGCAACTCGCGATATCCAGCATCACGGCGGCCGAGATTGCATACGGTATCGAGCGACGTCCACAGGCTACCCGGCTGGCGGCGGCCTTTGAAGCGCTCTGCCGCACGCTCCCTGTGCTTCCGTGGGACTTCGCGGCCGCGACAAGTTACGGACGGCTGCGCACGAAAATGGAGGCTGCGGGCAAGAGCCTGGAAGTGGAGGACATGCTCATCGCCGCGCACGCACACGCCCTCGGCGCGACACTCATCACGCGCGACAGGGACTTTCAGAGCATCGCGGATTTGGTGCAAACCGAAAACTGGGCGACGGACGTGTGAACAATCACGCCGGGAGGTAGGCTGAAAGCGAATGAAAATCCTCACCCAATGGCTCCGCTCCTACCTCCCCACCCTACACGCGACCGACCATGAGCTCGCCGAGGCGCTGACCCTGCGCGGCATCGCCGTCGAGGGCGTCTTTCCGCTCGCGGAGGGGTCGCTGTTTGAGATGGACATCACCACCAACCGCGTTGACGCGATGAACCATTACGGCATCGCGCGCGAGGCTTCGGTGATCTTCGCGACACCGCTGCTGCCGCTCGATCTCCATCTGCCGGAGGCCGAGCCGGGCGGGGCTTTTCCAATCAGGGTTGAAGCACCCGACCTTTGCGGGCGCTTTACGGCGCGGGTACTCAGAAGCATCACGATTGTGCCGAGCGGGGGCGAGGTCGCGCACCGCTTCGGGCTGCTTGGGCAAAAGCTGATCTCGAACGCGGTGGACGCGACCAACTATGTCACGCAGGCGATCGGGCAGCCGACCCATGCCTTTGACCTCGACAAGCTCGAAGGCGCGCTGGTTGTGCGGCGGGCGCGCCCTGGCGAGCATCTCCAGACGCTCGATGGTGTAGCCCGCGAGCTCCACCCCGAGGACCTGGTCATCGCCGACGAGCGGCAAGCGCACTCGCTCGCCGGGGTGATGGGCGGCGCGGCATCGATGATCACCACCGAAACCCGCAACATCCTGGTCGAGGCGGCCTGGTTCGACCCCGCTGCCATCCGCCGGACCTCAAAGCGCCACGGCCTCCATACCGATGCTTCGCATCGGTTCGAGCGCGGGGCTGATTTCGAGGCCGCTCCGGCCGCCTCGGCGCTGGTGAGCCGGCTGATTCTTGCCGCCGGCGGTCACGCCAGCGGCCCCGGCCCGGGTGGGTCGAGGAGAGTTGAGCGCAACGCAACGCAGGCGTCAACGAATTTTTGAGCCTGTCTCAACGCGCCCTTGATGGCGGGCTCGGCTTCGTTGAGGCGTTCAACGACGCCTCGTGCTCTTCACGAC
>CAXTUV010000062.1:3769-5171 GCA_964247445.1 uncultured Acidobacteriaceae bacterium
CACATGCGCGAGGTGCACCGGATTCTGGGCCCGACCGACCACCCGGGCGGCTTATCCGCAAGCGAGGCGACCACCATCCTGCTCGGGCTGGGCTGCGCGCTCGCGACCGATGCGGCGATCCCCACGCACGACCTGGCTCACGGGATGGTAATGGAGATCGGCTCGACTTTCCCAGGCGCACCGGGGGTGAGCGAGGAAGCTCCCGCCCCGGCGGTTGCGGGCCGCGTGGACAGCACAGCCGATGCAGTGCAAACCGGGAGGGAAGGAACAAACCCGGCCCGCGCCCATGAAGCCGCCCCCGACGCGACCGAGGACCACCCGCAC
Source organism: uncultured Acidobacteriaceae bacterium (assembly GCA_964247445.1). Taxonomy (GTDB): domain Bacteria; phylum Acidobacteriota; class Terriglobia; order Terriglobales; family Acidobacteriaceae; genus EB88. The sequence continues at coordinate 4,094 of CAXTUV010000062.1, forward strand.
TTCGACATCACCCTCCCTTCCTGGCGACTCGACCTCCAGCGCGAGATCGACCTGATTGAGGAGATCGCACGCGTCCATGGCTACAACCGCTTCCGCTCGACGCTGCCCGCGTTCACGGGGATTGTGCGCGAAGCCCCGTCCGCCGCAGCGGTCCGTTCAGTGCGCGCCACGCTTCTCGCCGCGGGCTGGACGGAAACGATCGGCAGCACCTTCTGCTCGGAGGCCGAAGCGCTGCTGTTTGCTCCGCAGCGCGGGTCTGGCGCACGCATCGAAAATCCCCTAAGCGAGGAAGCCGGGTTTCTACGGCCGTCGCTGCTGCCGGGCCTGCTCGCGGCGCTCGCGCGCAACGGGAACCGGGGCGTCGAGGACGCGGCGCTGTGGGAGCTGGGGACGGTATTCACGGCCAACGGCAGCGGGGTCGACGAGCGGCCTTCATTGGCCTTCGGCGCGATCGGCAAGCTCGCGGGCTTTTTCCACGCGAAAGGGATTGCCGAGGCCGTAGCCGCCCGGTTCACGAGCCGGATGCTGTACTTCGACCGCTTCCCGCCCGAGCTGGACGAGTTATGCTTGCTGCCCGCCTGGCTGCACCCGGGCCGCTCCGCCCGGCTGGTCATGGACGGGTCCACCATCGGCTTCTTCGGCGAGCTGCACCCGGACGAAGCCGCCCGCCGCAAGCTGCGCGGCTCCGCCGTGCTGGGCGAGCTGCGCTTCGACCGGCTGCTCGCGCTCGGCCTCCGGCATCCTATCCCGCGCGAGCTGTCCCGGTTCCAGCCTGTGCGCCGCGATTTTTCCTTGCTGCTGCCTACCGGGCGCGCTTGGGGCGAGGTCGCCGAAGCCGTCAACGCGCTCGCGATCCCGGAGCTCACCGCGCTCGCCCCGGCTGAGGTCCTGCGCGCGGGCGAAAACGTCCCCGCGGGCGAGTACTCGCTCCTGCTGCGGGCGACGTTCCAGTCGCACGCCGAAACGCTGCGCGAGGAGGACCTGCAAACCTGGTCGCGCGCGATTACCGGAGCGGTCGAAAAACTGGGAGGAAGGTTGCGGGCTTAGGGCAGTTTCTCTGAAGGTAGGCAGGGGCCTG
>CAXTUV010000062.1:5181-10423 GCA_964247445.1 uncultured Acidobacteriaceae bacterium
CGCATGAAGATCCTTTCCGCGCTCGTTATCGTCAGCAAAATTGGTCTGGCCGACCTCCCCCACCCTGGGGCGCAAGAGCTCACCCTATGAGGACCGCAGCCATCCGGTACTCTTGCGCCGCACAAGCAGGTGTTTACCTTCCGTACCCCTTCGAGTATCCCTTTACAAATGCCTGCCGGTACTCATTCTTGAACTGGTCGCTGCTGTAGCCCGACGGCGTGTGCGGGATGTGCTTGTAGGCATCCACGTCCGTGGGGCGGAAGCTGTGGTGGTGTTCCTGGTCGCTTCGGCCTTGCTCGAAGCCGGTTTGCCAACCCTGGCGCGCGCCGATTTGGGGGCCGCCCTGCTCGGGGAAGGAGTCGGCGTAGCCCTGCGGACCGCGACCCCAGTGCTGGTTGTCATAGGGACCTTGATAACCGTTTTGGGCGATGGCGACCGTGCCCCCAAGCGCCAGCAGCGCCGCGCCTAATGTGAGTCTCGCTTTGATATGTGTACGCATCTGATTTCTCGTTTCCGCGAGGCTCGCAGGCCCCGCTATCCATTCCGGTAGATACGATGGCTCGGGCATGGGCTTAGGGTGGCCTCCTGCCTTGAAACAACGCACCCGACCCAAGCTGGGCTTGCACCACATCTTTGGAAACCCGCCTCAGCCGAGAAAGACGCGCGGCTTTGTCAGGAGGGGAACGCGAACGGAGGCATCCCAACATCGGCAGGGAGAGCAAACATGGCTGACAAGGAAGGGTTGAACCGCCGGACATTGCTCAGGCAGGGCGGCCTCGGAATGGCGGGGGCGCTGCTCCAGCAGGTACCGAAAATCGATCGGGGCAAGGCAGAGGGCGCGAAGGTTGCCTTTCCTGATGAGGATGCGGAAACGGAAGCCCCGGCGGGCAAGCCGCTGAACCCGGACCCGCCGGCCAAGCGCGTGGGCTTCGCGATCGTCGGGCTGGGGCGGCTTTCGGTGGAGCAAATCCTGCCCGCGTTCGGTTCGGCCAAGCATTCGCGCCCTACGGCGCTGGTTTCGGGCGACCTCGACAAAGCGAAAGTGCTGGCTGCCCAGTACGGCATTTCCAAGGTCCTGACGTACGAGCAGCTTGAGCAGCTGCGCGACGACCCCGAAACGGAAGCTGTGTACATCGTGCTGCCGAACTAGCTGCACCGCGAGTACACCGAGCGCGCCGCCAAGATAGGCAAGCAAGTGCTCTCGGATAAACCCATGACCGTGTCGGTCGCGGATGCGGAGGCCATGATCGCGGCCTGCGAAGCTGCGAAGGTGCAGCTCATGGTCGCCTACCGCATCCAGTACGAGCCCTACAACCGGATGCTCGCCGAGATGGTGCGCGGGGGCAAGCTGGGGACGGTGCGGGCGATCCAGGCCGTGAATACGCAGAACCTGGGCGACCCCAAGCAGTGGCGGTGCGTACGGAAGCTCGCGGGCGGCGGCTCGCTGCCGGATATCGTCCTATACGCCCTGAACACGGTGCGGGCGCTGCTCGGCGAGGAGCCGGTCGAGGTTACGGCGCAGACGCACTCGCCTTCGGACGATCCAAGGTTCAAGGAAGTGGAGGATCTGGTCCAGTTCACCCTGCGGTTCCCGTCGGGGGTGGTGGCCATGTGCCTTTCCTCTTACAGCTCGCACGAGCTGCGCCAGTACGAGGTAATGGGGACCGACGCCTGGGCGCGCATGGACAATGCGTTCTCGTACCACGGGCAAAAGCTGACCGTGCAACGGCGCGAAGGCATGGGCACGGTCGCGGGCGAGTACACGCTCCAAGCCAAAGACCAGTTCGCGCTCGAAATGGACCATTTCGCTGAGTGCATCCGCACGGGCCGTAAGCCGCGCACCGGCGGGCCGGAGGGCTTGCAAGACCAGAAGCTGATGGCTGCAATTTATGAGGCGGCGCGGACGGGGAAGCCAGTGCAGTTGCCGACGGCAAGTGGAGTGGACGCAACGCGCGGTCCCGCGCTGGAGCCGCTGGGGGGTTGACCGCGGTTTGTCCTGCCTTGCCCTGTACCTCTCCTACACGCCATACGGCAGCCTATGGTTGGGTGTCATTCTGAGCGCAGCGAAGGATCTGCTGTTGCGCGCACTGCAAAAAAGCAGATCCTTCCCTTCATTTAGGATGACCCACTTCTTAGGTACGCGTTAAACCATCGCATGGACCGCGATCGATAATGCCTCGCCTAGATGGCGGAAGAGCTCACCATCGGCAACCGGAACCTGGGCTCCGGCAAGCGCATGCCACATATTCTGCGCCTGCCAGATGTTCGCCTCAAATGGAAGCAGCCGCAGCGCCTCGGCTACCGCGAGCGCGTTTTCTAGTGCGGCGCGGTTGCCGGGCTTCGCGGCGAAGGCAGCCATCGCCTCGCCCATGCGGGCATCCGCCGTGAAGCTCAACGTTTGCCGGTCGAGCTCGACATGGTCCTGCGCGGCCAGCGCGAGCGCACCGCGCACTTGCGCCGCGTCAATCGGGTCGGCGGCGAGGGCGCGCTTCAGCAGAACATTCACCGCGAAGTTCGCGGCCAGCGCGAGCGCGGGCGGCCGCGGCACCTCGGCCTGCGAAAGGAAGTGCAAGAGCGAGGCATGGTCGTCGTACAAGCGGATCAGATTTTCCTCCGCGCGCGCGATCGTGCCGTTCAGGAGCAGGTTCACCGCCCAGCGCTGCTCATCGGTAAACAGCGAGCGGATGGTGTGGACGGGCGTGAACTCACGGTCAAAGAGCCGAATGACCGCGGGCAGGTCGGCGCGCAGCATGGCGTCGCGTGCGTCCGCGAGGAAACGCGTATGCGTACTGCCCTCGACCAGCCGCTGCACCCCGGCGGCGATGTTCTGGTCGCCAAAGTGGAGCACGGCGTAGAAGACGCGTTCGCGCTCGAGGGTGAGCGTGGAGCGGATTTCCGCTTCGCCCGACACGAAACGGCCGCGGCCGGAGTTTTGCACCTGCTCGGCAAGCTGCGTGACCGAGTAGGAGAACACGCGGGCATGCTCGGGGTAGGTGCGGAAAACCGACGAAATGGCATAGTGGGCGGCGACCTGTTCAAGGCCGACTTGTAGCGCCTTCGCGCGGTTGCGGTAAATATCCGCGCCCGTGCCCTCAGCTGGGATGTTGCTTTGCGCTTTCGCCAGCTCTACCAGGAAAGGCGCTTCGAGCGCCGCGCCTTCCTCGCCGAACAGGCTGCGGGCGAGCTCCAGAACGCGAGCCGCGTAAGCGATGACCTGCACGGTCTCGATCCCGGCGATGTCGTCGAAAAACCAGGCGCAGCTCGTATACATCAGCTGGGCGTTGCGGAGCAGCTCGCACAGCTTGAGGGCCTCGGTTTGCTGGGCCTCCGTAAGCGGGCGCGCCTGCTCGGCGCGCAGAAAAGCCCCGGCTCGGGCGCGGTCGAGGATGACCCCGATATAGCGGTCCGCCGCTCCGTCCCAATCCGTGAAAAGCTCGCCGCCGAGTTGGACGCACATGGGCGCGAGGGCATCTCGCAGGGCGTCCAGCGCTGCCCGCAGCGGCCCGCGCCAGCGTTGATTCCAACCCGGCTTGCATCCGCTGCAGCAGTCCGAGCGCCAGCGCTCGACCCCGTGGGCGCAGCTCCAGCTGGTTCGCTCCACGATCTGCGCTTCATACGCGGGCGGGAAGTGCGCCAGGAACTCGCCGTAGTTGGTCAACGTCGCGAGCCCGCGTTGGGCTGTAATTTGAAAAGCGTAAGACAAGCCCATTTCGCCGAAGCGGTGGTGGTGGCCGTAGCTTTCCCCATCCGTGGCGACGTGGACGAGCTCGGGCTCCGCCGGGTGCTCGGACGAAAAGCCGCCCGCCATGCGCAGCGCGTAGCCTTCGCCTGAATTCAGGAGATGTTCAAATGCAATCGCGCGCGACCGGGGGCCGTCGTAGAAGAACACTGCAATCGAGCGCCCGCTAGGCAGACGGATTAGGTAGGAGCGGCGCGGGTCGACCCTGGCATCCGGAGTTTCCCGCCACGGCAGTTCGCGTACGGGCTTCGCCTCGGTGGTTCCCGCAGCCGGCTCAGGCGCGAGCGGACGCACCCGGGCGCACTGCGCGGGCGCGAGCACCGTAAACCAGATTCCGTTCTCGGCTAAAACTTCCAGCGACTCCGTATCCGCCGCGGTTTCGGCGAGCCACATGCCCTCCGGCTTGCGTAAAAACCGGCGCTCGAAATCCGCGATGCCCCAGCGCACCTGTAGTTCCTTATCGCGGCGCGAGGCGAGCGGCAGGATGATGTGGTTGTAGACCTGCGCCATCGCCGAGCCATGCCCGCCGAACCGCTGCGCGCTCGCGCGGTCCGCGTCCAGAATGCTTCGATAAGTCGCGGGCGCGTGCTCTTCCAGCCAACTCAAAAGCGTCGGGCCGAAGTTAAAGCTCATCTGCGCGTAGTTGTTCACGATACGCAGGATGCGGTTGCGCTCGTCCACCACGCGCGACGCACCGTTGCGCGCGTAGCACTCGGCCGTGATGCGCTCGTTCCAATCGTGGTAAGGCGCGGCTGAATCCTGCGCTTCCACTGTTTCGAGCCAGGGATTCTCGCGCGGGGGCTGGTAAAAGTGGCCGTGAATGCAGAGGTAGCGGTTGTTCATAAGGCTCAGGCTGCGGGCGGCAGGGTCAGGGGTTTTGCGAGCAAGTCGTTGCTGAGGAGGTCGCAGGCGCGCCACATGTACCAGCTCGCGACCGAACGCCAGGGCCGCCAGCGCTCGCCGCGCCGGAGCATGGCCTTGGGGTCGCCGAGCATGGTCTGGTCGAACGGCTTCAGCTTCGGCAAGCGCTTAAAGGTCAGGGCGAACCCTTTGCGGACGCCGTAATCGGTGACGGGCAGCACATCCGGCCGGCCCAGGCGAAAGATCAGCATCATCTCAACCGTCCACGGCCCTACGCCCCGCACTGCCGTCAGCCGCCGCACAATCTCCTCATCGGCCATTTTGCGGATTGCGTTAAGGGTGGGGACAGTGCCGTCGAGCGTTTTGCGGGCGAGGTCCTGTAGGGCAATCATCTTATTGCGCGACAGCCCTGCCGCCCGAAGCTCTTCTTCGGGATGCGCCAGCAAAAGCTCCGGCGTGGGGTGGATGTCGCCGAACAGCTTGAGCAGCTTGTGCAAGATCGCGCGGGCGGCCGCGCCGTGCAGCTGCTGCGACAGGACGGCTTCGAGCAGGGTTTCAAATGGCGAGTGCTGCGACTTGAGCTTGAGGGTGTACGGGCCGGCGCGCTCGATCAATGCGCCCAGGGTGGGGTCCGCGGCGGCG
>CAXTUV010000063.1:0-880 GCA_964247445.1 uncultured Acidobacteriaceae bacterium
CGCGCAATACCGCGCGTTCGCGCTCGGAAAGCCGGAGCGGCACCGGCCGACGCGCTTCCTCGCGGCGCGCCGCCTCAAACAGCCCCGCGAGCGCCGAGGCGGAAAGAAGCGCTTCGCCCCGCACCACGGCCCGGATGGCGTTGATCAGCTCACTGGGAGGCGCGTGCTTGAGGAACACCCCGGACGCGCCCGCATCCAGCGCTTTGACAGTATCGGCCGGGCTCATTCCTGCGGTTACCATCAGCACCTTTCCTCCGTAGCCCGCGGCGCGGGCGCGCTCTAAGAAGGCAAAGCCGGTCTGCTCGCCGAGGTCGAAATCGAGCAGGATCACATCCGGCCGCGCGCCGCCGGCAAGCATATGCAGCGCTTCCTCGGCCGAGGAGCACTGGGCATCGACCCGGAAGCCTGGTTCCTCAGCCAGCAGGCGGCTCAGCCCTTCCCGGAACAGGGTATGGTCGTCCAGCAAAAGAATGTGAGTGGCGAGGGCGGCCGGCGGTGAGCTCATCGAGATGTTTCCTTGGCGGAGGCGAGCGCAAGCTCGGCGACAAAAGTAGCGCCGGAGGCGGTCGGAAGATACCGAAGCTCGCCGCCGAAGGAGCGCATCAGCGCGCGCGAAAGGTACAGGCCGAGGCCGGTGGCGCTGGCCTGGGGTTGGAAAGGCCGGAACAGGATTTCCGGTCGCGCGACGCCGGGTCCGGTGTCGGCAACATACACCTCGACCCGCGCCGGTGTATGTTCAACATGAATCCGAAGCGCCCGCTCGCCCGAAGCCTGTTCGAGCGCGCGGCGGCTGTTTCTCACCAGGTTCAGCAGCACCTGGAAGAGGCTTTGCCGGTCGGCCCACACGGGCGGCAGGGTGCGCGGCATGTCCCAGTGCAGT
>CAXTUV010000063.1:890-9456 GCA_964247445.1 uncultured Acidobacteriaceae bacterium
CGGAGCGCGGGGGCAATCACGATCTGCACCTCTTCAAGCAGGGAATGGAGGTCAAGCGCGGCCATTCGGTGGGCGGCTTCCAGCAGTTCGACCGAGGCGATGCGTTCCAGGGCGGGCACCAGAGTGCCGAGCGCTTCGAAGTCCTTGGACGCGCCCAGGGCACCCGAACGGCGCAGGTTTTCGTAGACCACCCCGATAGCCGCGCACACGTTGCGCACCTCATGCGATACCGCGCCGACCAGAATACGCGAGCCGGTCAACAACTGTTGCAGGCTTGCTTCTTCGCGGTCGCGCAGGTCTTCCGATGAATCGGCGACAAATACGGCGAGTCGGGGGCCAAGGGTGGTCGCGTAGGTGGAAAACCAGACTTCCGCCTGAAAAATCTCACCGTTGGCCCGGTGGCCGCGGCACTGCATGGCGGTGTGGAAAAGCCCCTCACCCGGAGCGGAAGCCGGTCCCGGGCCGCTGAGGGTCGGCAGTTCCACCAGAAGCGGCAGAAATGGGGCGAAGGAGCGGCCGCGAAGCGCGCCGGGCTCGAGCGCGAAAAGTCTGTCGGCGGCTTCGTTGGCCAGCAAAACCTGTCCGGCCGCATCGGCGGTAAACACCGCGACCGGGCTTTGCTCGACCAGCACCCGGAGCTGCTCCTCGGCATCCTGCCGGGCGCGCATCTGTTCCTCCACGGTGCGGAGGTGCTCCTGCGCCGCCTTTCGGTTCCGTACCGCGCCTTGCACAAAGAGTGCGGCTCCGGCGAAAGCTGAAAAGTAAAGCGCGTCCCGGGGCGCGCCGTTGCTCCAGTCCCATGGGTAACCGTCAAAGAACTCAGCCAGCGCTGAGCACAGGAGGGCAAGCAGAAGCAGGGGGATGCGCGGCAGCACCGTGGCGGCTAGGGCCATGGGCGCCAGGTACAGCCAGCCGAGCGGCACGGCGTCGGAAACCAAGACGTCGAGCACGGCGACCGTGCCCAGCAAGGCCGCGGCTTCCAGCAAGACCCGCACGGGTGCGCGGCGCAGCAAGCCGAGCCGGCCTTGCCAGCGGGATGGAAGCGTATGCGGGGAAGCCATGGTCATGGGGCAGACCCCACCCAGTATCGAAGCACCGCGCCGCTTGTGCGCGCGGATAGCTGAAAGATACCGTTCAGGTGCCGGCCTTTACGGATTTCTTCGCTCCCGGCGAGGAGACTGATTAGGAGATGTTTACCGCGGGTCGGATAACCAAAAGATAAGCTCCGGTCGCTGGAGCCGAACGCTACACTAGGTGTGCTGCTCACGATGTCCTCACCGCACCGACTTTGGAACAAGCAGGAGCGCCGGCAGCAATGCCCGCGAAGGAGATGGAGCCTGAACCGTAGTCCGTGCGCCGTTCCCGGCATTTTGCTCCACCGGGCCCGGGTTGCCGTGCTCGCCGGGTGTGGGCCTGCGAAGCACGACCCGTCCGCGGAGGCTCCGCCGGCAGCGCAAATGGTGGTTGCGGCGGGGGACTCCGGCTTAGTGCGTATCGATCGGCCGGATGAATTCCCGACCGTGGCCGCCGTCGACTACCGTGCCGTGTCCTCACTGAATGTGACGGGTCAGGTGCAGCCTGATCCATCGCGGGAGATCCCGGTCATTTCGCTGGCAAACGGCCGCGTGGTGGCGACGCATGTGCGCTTGGGCGATTATGTGCGCAAGGGGCAGCCGGTGCTGGAAGTGCAAAGCACGGATGTTTCGGGTGCGTTCGATCAGTATCTGAAGGCAATCAACGATGAGCGGTTGACCAAAGTTCAGCTCGACCGCGCGCAGCTGCTGTACGACAAGGGCGCGATCGCGCTGGCGCAGCTCGAGATCGCCCGGGATGCCGAAGACGACAACATCGCCGATCTCCGGGCGGCTGAGCAGCAGCTTCACGTGCTCGGCGTCGACCCTAAGCATCCGGGCGAAACCCTTAAGGTGCTCGCGCCGGCTTCCGGCTTCATCGTGCAGCAGAACGTGACTGAAGCGTCCAGCGCCGGCAACGGCGTCCTGGGCACGCCGAACGCCTTTCTGATCGCCGACCTCGCGCATGTTTGGGTGATCTGCGATGTGTATGAAAATGACCTGGCGCAGGTGCGCGCGGGGCAAACGGCGGAGATTCGCCTGACCGCTTTTCCGGGCCGCGTGCTCCGGGGCACGATCGGCGATGTGGGCGCGATCCTTGACCCCAACCTCCGCACCGGCAAGGTGCGCATCGAGGTGCAAAACCCGGGCTTCAGCCTCCGCATCGGCATGTTCGCCACGGCGACGCTTTACGGCAGGACGCCGGAAGCACACGCCCAAGTACCGGCAACCGCGATTCTGCACCTCCATGACCGCGACTGGGTGTACCTGCCCGCGACCGGTCCCGGCACACACTCGGGCGACTACCGCCGACAGGGCGTGGTCGCCGGCGCGGCTCTGCCCGGGGGCATGCAGGAGGTGGTCAGCGGGCTTGCCTCGGGTCAGCCTGTGGTGCGCAACGCGCTTGAGCTCCAGAACACGGCGGCGCAGTGATGAGGCCCCGGCAAGCATGATTCGCGCATTCGTCGACTTTGCGCTTAATAACCGCTTCATCATCCTGATTGTGGCGGTGCTCCTGTTTGCGTGGGGCATTGTTTCCTTCCACAATCTGCCGGTCGAGGCCTACCCGGACGTCGCGAACAACTACTGCACCGTGCTGACGCAGTGGCCTGGTCGGGCCGCCGAGGAAGTAGAGCAGCAGGTCACGGTGCCGCTTGAAATCGCGATGGCGGGCATCCCGCACATGACAGCGCTGCGCTCCACCTCGCTTGCCGGCCTGTCCGCGCTCAACATGGTCTTTGATGATGCGTCGGTAAACGACTGGAACCGCGAAAAAGTGCTGGAACGGCTGTCGCAGGTGACCCTGCCGGCGGGCTTGCAGCCGCAGATCGGGACCGACTGGAGCCCGGTCGGGCAGATTTATTGGTACACGGTCGACAGCACGAACCCTGCCTACGACAACATGGAGCTGAAGTCGATCCAAGACTGGACGCTGGTCAAGCAGTTCAAGTCCGTGCCCGGCGTAGTCGACGACTCCAGCTTCGGCGGCCAAACCCGCGAGTACCAGGTTCACCTCGACCCCGACAAGCTGATCGCCTACGGGCTGACCATCGCGCAAGTGGAGCAGCAGCTCCAAAATAACAATGTGAATTCAGGCGGCTCGTTCATTCAGGAGGGCGCGCAGCAGATCAACGTGATCGCGACCGGCCTGTACGGGACCGTGCACGACATTGAAAACACCCTGTTCCTGACCAAGTCCGGCACGGCGCTGCGCGTTCGCGACGTCGCGACGGTCTCGCAAGGGGTGAAGATTCGGCTCGGCCAAATCGGCAAAACCGTGCACCGTCCGGACGGGACGCTGGTTGACAATCCGGACACGGTCGAGGGCGTCGTCGCCTTGCAGAAGGGCGACAACTCGGATGAAACTTTGGTCGGCATCCATGCCAAAACCGACGAGCTGAGCGGGCGCATCCTGCCGTCCGGCGTCAAGGTCACGCCGTTTCTTGACCGCTCGGAACTGCTGCACTTCACCACGCACACGGTGCTGCACAACCTGACCGAGGGCATCATCCTGGTCGTTGTGATCCTGTTTATTTTTCTCGGCAATGTGCGCGGCGCGCTTATTGTTTCGATCACCATCCCGTTCGCGCTGCTGTTTGCCTCCATCTGCTTGGATCTGGCGCATATTCCGGCTAATCTTCTGTCGCTCGGCGCGCTGGACTTCGGGATGGTGGTCGACGGCGCGGTGGTCATGGTGGAAAACATCGTTCGGCACCTGGGGCACAAGCGCGACCCGAATCAAACAGCAATTGAGACCATCCGCGAGGCCGCCCACGAAGTGCAGCGGCCGGTGTTTTACGCGATCGGCATCATCATCACGGCATACCTGCCCATTTTTACGCTTCAAGCGGTGGAAGGCCGTTTGTTTCGCCCGATGGCATGGACGGTCGCGTTCGCGCTCTTGGGCGCGCTGCTGTTTTCCATGCTGCTCGCGCCGGTGCTGGCCAGCTTCTTTTTTCCACGCGGCACGTCCGAGTGGGAAAACCCGGTACTCATTTGGGTGATCGCGCGCTATCGCGGGTCGGCGGCCTGGGCCATCGAGCATCGCCCAGCCACGCTGGGCATCGCGGGCCTGGTGCTCGTCGCGACGGTGCTGATGCCGGTGAGCGGCTTGATCGGGTCCGAGTTCCTGCCGCACCTCGACGAAGGTTCCATCTGGGCCCGCGGCACGCTTGCCCCCTCCACCGGACCCGATGAGGGCGTCAACATCATGAACCGCGCCCGATTGATCCTCGCCGCCTTTCCCGAGGTCACCGAAGTCATCAGCCAAGTCGGGCGGCCCGACGACGCGAGCGACGTGACCGGCTTTTTCGACACGGAATACTTTGTCGGCCTCAAGCCTAAAAAAGAATGGCGCGGCGTCTTCGATGAGGACAAGGATGAGTTGATCGGTGCCATGGACCGGCAACTTGTAGCGATCCCCGGGGTGCTCTGGAACTTTTCGCAGCCCATTTCGGACAACGTGGAGGAAGCGGTTTCCGGTGTGAAGGGCGAGCTCGCCGTCAAGCTCTACGGCGACGACCTGAAGACGCTTGAGGACAAAGGTGACGAGATCGTGAGCGCCATGAGCGGTGTGCGCGGCGTAGCGGATCTCGGTTTGTTCCGCATCCTAGGCCAGCCCAACCTGGACTACACCGTGAACCGGCAAGCCGCCGCGCGCTACGGCATCAACGTCAGCGATATCCAGGATGCGATTGAAACCGCCATCGGCGCGGCCCCGCTCACGCAGGTGCTGAAGGGCGAGGCCCGCTACGACCTGACCATGCGCTACCTGCCCCAGTATCGCGATACGCCCGAGGCGCTCGACCGGGTCCGCTTAGTGTCGAGCACGGGCGAGCGGGTGTCGCTCGCGCAACTGAGCACGGTACGGACGCTTGACGGCGCAGAGGAGATTTACCGCGAAAACGGCATACGCTACATCGCGATTAAATTCAGCGTGCGCGGCCGTGACCTGGGTTCGACCGTCGAGGAAGCTATCGCGAAAGTGAACCACGATGTGAAGCTGCCGCTCGGTTACAAGACCGAGTGGGCGGGCGAGTACCAAAGCCAGAAGCGGGCGTCCAAGCGTCTCGCGCTGGTGCTGCCGATCACCATTTTCGGTATCCTGCTGATCCTCTACACCATGTTCGGGTCATTCAAGTGGGCGCTGCTGATCATGGGCAACGTCGCCATGGCCCCCTTCGGGGGCATGCTTGCTTTGCTGCTGACCGGCACTCATTTTTCGGTTTCGTCCGGAGTCGGATTTCTTGCGCTGTTCGGGGTTTCGGTCCAGACCGGCGTCATCATGCTTGACTACATCAACACCTTGCGTGCCAACGGGCACACGCCGGAAGAAGCCGCGATTGAAGGCGCGGTGCTGCGACTCAGGCCCATCATGATGACCATGCTGGTCGCCACCCTGGGCCTGCTGCCGGCGGCAACCTCGCACGGCATCGGTTCGGACTCGCAGCGGCCATTCGCGATCGTCATTGTCGGCGGCTTGATCGGGGCGCTGGCTTTGAGCGTTTTCCTGCTGCCGACTCTATACGTGTGGGTGGCGCGGCCCGGGGACCGTCTACCGCCGAAGCGGCTCGACTTAGAAGTGGGAGGGCAAGCGTGAAGCGGCTCGCAGCCCTGCTCGCCTGCGCGGCGAGCCTGCCCGCGCTGCCGCAAGCGCCTGTTCCTGACGCGCCGAGGGCGCGGCTTTTGCTCGCCCCGCAGGTAGGGCGCTCGCCGGTACCGGGCAACTCCGGAACGGCTCCGGGCCAGCTTTCACAAATTGCACCGCCGCCGCCCGCACCGCCCGACCCACGCCGCCCTTTACCCGCACGGCCCGGCGCGCTCACCCTGCCCGAGGTCCTCGCGCTCGCCCGCGATCACAACCCGACCTTGCTCGCCGCGCGCGCGAATCTGGACGCCACGCGCGCTCAGGAAATCCAGGCCGGGGTGCGGACCAATCCGACCTTCGGAATCACCGGACAGGAGGTTACGCTCGGTCAAACCAACCCGGCCAGCCCATACACCTACACCGCGCAGGTGGCGCGATTGTTTGAGCGCGGGCACAAGCGCGAGTGGCGTTTGGACGGCGCGCGCGCCACCACGGCGCAGACCGCGGACCAGCTCGGCGACCAGACCCGCGCGACCGAGCTCCAAGTCAAACAGCAGTTCACCGCCATGCTCGCCGCCAAGGCCTCGCTTGGACTGGCCGACGGCAACCTCGCCGACTTCCGGCGCGAGGTCGAGATCAACCGAGACCGCTTCAAGGCAGGCGATATCGGCAAGCTCGACTTCGAGCGGCTTGACCTTCAGCTGGCGCAGTTTGAGTCCGACCGCGCCGCGGCGGTGATCAACCTGCGCCAAGCTTCGGATCAGTTGCAGACCCTGATCGGGGTTGAAACGCCGAGCCCAAACTTTGACATCGCGGGAGAGATCGCGCCGCCGGAGGTGGGGCTGGACCTCGCCGCGCTGGACAGCCGCGCCCTGAATGCGCGGCCCGACTACCAAGCCGCGCTCGCGGGCGTCAACATTGCGCAAGCCGGCGTAAAGCTCGCTTATGCCAACGGGACCTCCGACCCCACGCTGGAGGGCGAGTATGAGCGCAGCTCGTTTTTCAACACCTTCGGCTTCAATTTCAATGTGCCGGTGCGCCTCTTCGATCGCAACCAGGGCAACAAGAGGACCAGCGAGTTTGCCCTGACCTCCAGCCGCTTTGCCGTGGTGGCGACGAAAAACCAGGTGCTTTCCGATGTGGATCAGGCCTGGATCGGCTACACCGAATCCCGCGCGCTGTCGGCCCGGTACGGCGCGCATTACCTAGACGAAGCCTCCGACGTGAGTCAAATAGAGCGATTCTCGTACGCACATGTCGGGCTGGCGTTGATCGATGAGCTCGACGCGATGCGGGACTCACGGCAAACCACCACGGATGCCTTGAATGCATACCAAGCGACATGGCTGGCCATTCATCAGCTCAGCTACGCGGCTGCCACAGAAGTAACTCCGTGAGTAAACTCTCGTAAGCGTTTCTGTTTTCATTTGGGAACTGTTGACTCAACGGGAGCATTCGTTCGTTTGCACTTTGTACAAGCCTCGGTCGCTCCTGTCGCAACTTTCTCGCGCTCTTCCCCGTCGAGTAGGACTAGATGGGCTCGTACCGCCAAGAAAATCTCGCAATCGCTTGAGTATCTGCCCTTTGCTGTGTTCGATGGATGCCGCAGAAGTCATCCCGCTTTGACCGGTGAGCTGATGTGAACCGCCGCGGAATTCTGTGACAGCTGCCGATCTTTTCGCGGTAGTGTGATGTGTCACTTCTTATACCAATGGACCGCTGAGCCGGCAGGGATGGACCAGGACCGGACGGCAAGCATTCCCTTCGCCGCGACAGCGGCTGCTTTTCTGCCTCAGGAGGACTCCCTCAGTGCGCTCCCTCTTTGCTGCCCGGACCCTTGCCCGCAAGTCCGCGCTGCTGCCGGACCCCGCCGACATACAGCTTGCGCTGCGGGAGCGTTTGGCGGAAAGCGAGAGCTGGGAGGTGAAACTCCAATCCAAGCTCCATGTGTTGCATGTGATCGCCCGGCTCGCGCCATCGGACGGCGGCCCGCCGGAGATGCTGCGGCAACTGGCGCAGAACTACGCCGCCATCGGCGATACGCTCGAGGTCGCGACTCTGGACGACCCCGAAGCACCTTATCTGAAGGAATGCCGCTTTCCAGTGCACGCGCTGGGGCCGGGTCGGTCGACCTACGGACTTTCGCGCCGGCTGCTGCGCTGGCTTCGCGCGAACGCGGGCCGTTTTGATCTGGTTGTAATCAACAATGTTTGGCTGTTTCCGGCCGTGGCCGCGTACCTGGCGGCGCGGGGCGCGCGAGTACCGTATGCGGTATTTACGCACGGCGCGCTGGATGTGTTCTTCAAGCGGCGCTACCCGCTCAAGCACCTTAAAAAAATGCTGTACTGGCCTGTACAGTACCGCATTCTGAGGCGGGCTTCGGCGGTGCTGTTTACAAGCGAGCTGGAGCGCGACCTGGCGCTTGAAAGCTTCCGGCCCAATCGGTGGACCTCGGTCGTGGTGCCGTATGGAACCAATCGTCCGGAGGGCGACCCTGACACGCAGCTGCGTGCTTTTTACGAAGCTGTTCCCGAGCTCCAAGGGCATCGGTTTTTGCTGTTTCTTTCGCGCATCCACGAGAAAAAAGGCTGCGACCTGCTCCTGGAGGCTTTTGCGAAGGTCGCGCGCGAGCACCCCGAGGTAGACCTCGTGATTGCCGGACCGGACCAGATGGGATTGCAAGCCAAGCTTCAAACACAAGCAGCCCGGGCCGGCATTGCCCGGCGGGTGTTTTGGCCGGGGATGCTGCAAGGTGCCGCCAAGTACGGGGCGTTTCGAGCGGCGGAGGCTTTCGTGCTGCCCTCGCACCAGGAGAACTTCGGCATCGTCGTTGCTGAAGCGCTGGCCTGCGGAACGCCCGTGTAGATCTCGAACCACGACCACAAATGACAAAAAAATAAAGAAAGCC
>CAXTUV010000063.1:9466-10405 GCA_964247445.1 uncultured Acidobacteriaceae bacterium
GGATACGCTGGAAGGGACCGAACGCTTGCTCGCCCGCTGGCTCAGAATGCCGGAAGCGGAATCCGCGGGCATGGCGGCGGCGGCTGAAGCTGTTTTTCAACAGCGGTTTTCACTGCGGCGTTCGGCGGAGTCGATCCATGCGCTCGCGGAGATTTTTCATGCGCGGAGCACAGCGGCCTAACGCCCGGCGAGCCATCCTACGCGATGGTCTCCGGCCCAACGAGCTGCGGGATGAAGCGTTCCGGCGCGCGGTGCTGAGGATTCCGGCCGGGCGGGTCAGTACATACGGTAAAGTGGCGGCCGCGGCGGGGTACCCGCTGTACCACCGGGCGGTCGCGCGGCTGTTGCGGACCGAGCTTGCCGACCGCCTTCCTTGGCACCGGGTAGTCGGCGCGGGCGGTTGGATTAAGCTGCGGGCGGAGGCGGCGCGCGAACAGCGGCTGCGCCTGGAGATGGAAGGCATCATTTTCGAAGGAGCGTGTGCCGATGGACCGCTACGAGCACGCCCTGACTGCCGAGGGCTGGTAGGCGACCTCGCGAGTTTGCCCCTCCCCCGGCCGTGGCGTATCATCACTTCTGTAAGCAATCCCGATCTACGGCCCATAGGGCGCGGATAGGGCAGTGGGCGAAAGCCCACTTTTCTTTTGCGGGCAGCTTCCTCTTTCCCTATGAGCACCGTCAACGAACAAATACGCGCGCTTGCCGAGCGGGTCGCCGCCTCGCATGGGCTTGAGGTGGTTGACCTGGAAGCGCAGGGCGGGGGCGGCAAGCACCGGACCCTGCGGGTATTTCTGGAGCGCAACGCCGAGGGCCGGGCGGAGCTGGAGCGCCGCCTCGATGCGCTGCGCAGCAAACCGGGGACGGCCGAGGGGGACGGCACGATCGTGCTCGACATGGTGGATGCCGGCGAGGCAGCCGGCTTAAGCGAGGAAGAAGACG
>CAXTUV010000064.1:0-10285 GCA_964247445.1 uncultured Acidobacteriaceae bacterium
CAGTGACCCTGACCTGCAAAAGCAGCAGACCGGCCTTCCGTGTTGCCGTCCGCCTCCAGGATATCCATGCGTTCAATCAAGCTGTTTCGGATCATGTAGACGTGCCATAGTTCGGTGTCCGCGAGGACCTCTCCCTGCACACTCTTCACGAGCTGATGAACCTTGACCTCTGTTTTCCCATTTTCCCGGTCGATCACTTCAAGAACATCGACGCGGGGGTCGAAGTCGGCCCACTGGCGAGTCCAGTATGCGCGCACTTCTTGCTTCCCGACGACCCGGCCTCCTTCGGAAGCCTTGGGCCAGCTCACGTTTTCGGACATCAGGGCGAGGGTGCCGTCTATGTCTCGGCGGTTGAAGGCAGTGTAAGCCTGAGAAAGCAGCTCTTGCGTGTTCATGGGGTCCTTTTCAAATCTGTAGGGGCGAGCTGTGAATGTGTGGCCCGCGCAGAATCGTCGCAGCCCTTGGTACTGGGAATTGCAGCGGGTCGAAGCCAGACTGTATAGTTACCTATACATCATTATAGGTGCCTATGCAAACTCGGGTTCAGTTCGATGGCGAAGTCTTATCCACGCCGGGGCACCTCATCGCTGTGGCGGCGCGGGCCTTTGCCCGGCTCAGTGAGGCGCGTCTGAAGCCGCTCGGGTTTGGCGTGGGGTACTTGCCTGTACTCGTTGCCCTCACGAACGGCCGCATCGCGAACCAGCGAGATTTGGCCCGGTTTGCAAAGATCGAGCAGCCGTCCATGGCGCAGATGCTTGGCCGCATGGAGCGGGACGGCCTGATTCAGCGCGTACCTGATCCGAAGGATGGGCGGAGCAGTTTGTTCTCGCTTACAAAGGCTGCACAAACGAGCCTTCCCGATGCCGTTGAAGTTTTATTCGAGGGCAACCGCGAAGCCCTGAGGGGCTTTACCAGCGAGGACGCCACGCAACTAGTAAGTCTGCTCAACCGGCTTATCGCGAATCTGGACTCTATGGAAGGGTGATCCCCTCCACGATAGGACCAGCAAAAACGAAGGTTTCGGACAAATGTACTGGCCCAAAATGTCCGGCTCGTGCGAGCTACATGCCGTTCGTCGTGGGAACCGCGTCCTCATCACCGCGGAGGCAACGCTTGAACAAGCTCCGGTGCGGGCCGTCAAGCTTGTACTGCGCCGGATGCCGGCAGGCCGTGTCGGCTTCACCAGTTGGGAGTCCGTGCCGAATCTCGCGCCGGTTCCGATTAAATCCCTGGCCCTTGCCTGTCCCACGTATCAGGCCGGCGCGCCTGTTTGGTTCCTGGCGACGGACGGCGACCGCGGCTTCAGCTTTTCCTCGCTGGACGTTACGCCCCGCCCGCGGCGATTTGTAGCCTCCCGTGAGCCGGACGGCAGCACGCGCATCGAGTTGATCGTGTGGAGGAGAATGCTAAAGCCTGGAAATCGTCTTTTACCACGCCTGAGTGGGAGATCGCCGGCGACACGACGCTGGACGCGGCCATCGCGAATTGCGTTGAAGCTGCTTGAGCAACAAGCCGGCATGCTCGCCTGGGAGCGGCGCACCGACGTGCCGGCTTGGGTACACGACATTGGCTTAGTGGTGTGCCTGCGCGGCATGCACTGGAGCGGGTACATCTTTCAGGATTACGCGGCCATGCGCGCAAGCATTGAGTGGGTTACGGATCGCATCCACGGCAAACACGTTCTTTTCTTTCTGGCCGGCTGGGGAGGGCGCTACTACCGCTCCTACGGCAACAGTATTCCCGTCGCCCGCATGGGAGGAGACCAGGGGTTTCGAGCCATCACGGAGATGGCGCACCGCAAAGGCGTGCACGAAGCCGGCTACTGCGCTTATAACTTCGAGCAGGTGATGACGGCTTTTGACTGACCCACGCTGGCGCTTGTGGATACCACGCTGCGTGACTCACCTGAAAAGGCGGAACGGGGCATTGCCTATGCCCGCTCTCGTTTGGTGCGAGGGTGACGATTCGGCCTGTGCCCGCAGCGAGTAAGGACGCCTCAGCGGATTTCGGACATGGGCTGCTCCAGCGAGTAAGTTTGCCCGTTCGCCGCTGTTGCAAACACCCACAAGCCATGAAAGCCGTTCCGGAGTTCAGGGTACTTCGCGAGCAGGGCACTCATCAGCGCAAGTGCGGCGGAACGGGACGCAACGGCATCGCCCAAAGCCGGCACGGCTGCGTCCAGCCGTATGTCCATGGCACCTAGACCTGTATCCAACCGCAATCCGGTTATGGATGAGGTAGTCCCGTTAGAAGCCGACAAGGACAATCCGGAAAGCTCGCGCGGTTTTATTTCCGCAAGTTCTCGGTTCAGTTTGTCTAAATTATTGCTTGTGTATAAGTCGGCGGGTCGCGCCAGATTGAGAGCGGCTTGGTAGTCAAGAAAGGCGCTGACAGGCGCGCCGCTGCCTTTTGCCGCACGTGCCTGCTTCCAAAACCAGAGCTCGGAGTGGCCTCCCAAGGTAAGCGGGCGGGCGGAAAAGCCGGCCAACTGCCAGCGCGGCGCTGCGGAACTGCCCTGGAGCACAAGGGCGATCTGTTGCGGATTCGGGACTCCCGTCGCGTGCACGACGACGAAGGCATACTCCCCTGAGGGGACTTGCCCTAAGTTGATTGTCACCAGCAAAGGCGAATCAGGGCGGCTGCAAAAGAACTGTGCTTCTCCGCCGGCCGCGAGATCGCCGGCATGCAAGGCGTATAGCGCTTCCACGGTCACCGAAGCACCTTTCAGCAAGGGCGCGAGATCGGCGACAGCCGACGAGATGCCGCTGAAGTCGGACGCCAGGGCCGGCGCGGCATCGGAGCGAATGGTTGCGAGATCGCCTTGTGCGACGGCCATGCCGATGCGCATTGCGGCGGTTTGGATCTGTCCGCGCTCCGGTGCGCCCATGGCGGCACTTACCGTACATGAAACGGCCAAGGCCCGTGGTGTGCCGGCTGCCAAGAGAACAGCAGCCGCGAGGGGGAGCACATAGTGTATGGTTCGGACCAGCATCCCGGACGTGATCGGCTCCTTTCCGGGCAACAGTGTTCTAATTCTACGGCGGAGCGCTTTATCTGGAGTTGAAGAAACGCTGCACCATTACCTTCGTGCGGGAACGGATATCGCGGCAAAGCCGCCGTTTGCTAAGGTGAGTGTGGAGACAGCCGGTGATGGAGCGATGGGCAGAGCCTGGCGAAGTTACGGTGCTCGCTTGTTTTGCAGCGGCCTGTGCCGTGCGGTCCTCACCCATTCGGCGCAGGCGGGTGGGAGGGCGTCTCGTATTTGCGGCTATGTTCGGCATCTGTTTGTCGTCGGTGTACGGGCAAGCAGTCCAAGGTGTTCCGGATCCTGACTACACACGGCCGCAGTCGCAGCCGAGGCTTGATCTCAATCGGGATCCCGTGTTGTCTCCTGACCTGGAGGACACTAAGCCGCCAAGCTCGGCCAAGGAGGTCACCAAGGACGCGGCGAGCAATACATTCACCTTGCGGCAAAACGTGGATGAGGTTCTGCTGCGATGCGCCGTCGTCGATGCGAAAGGCCGTTCTACCGAAGGGCTCAAGCAAGGAGACTTTCAGGTTTGGGAGGACGGCGTGCCGCAAACGGTGACCTCGTTCCAGCATCGGGATCAACCGGCCTCCATCGGGCTGCTGATCGACAACTCCGGCTCGATGCTGGACAAACGCGCCGCAGTGGACGCTGCCGCACTCGAGTTGGTCAAGGCGTCCAATCCGCTGGATGCTGCTTTCGTGGTGAACTTTTCGGACCGGGCTTATTTGGATCAGGGTTTCACCTCCAACCTCCGTGCGCTGCAAGAGGGGCTTGCCCATGCCGTTTCAGCGGGACCGACCGCGATGTACGACGCGGTCGCGGCTTCAGCGAACGAGCTCGCCCGCCACGCGAAGTGGCCGCAGCAGGTGCTGCTGATCATCACGGACGGCAAGGACGATGCGTCCCGGTTGACCCTTGAGCAGACCATCAGCCGCGTGCAGCAGTTGGGCGGTCCGGTGGTGTACGCGATCGGGCTGCTCTACGAAGCCGACAGCAAACAGGAAGCCGAACAGGAGCGACGAATTTTGAACACCCTCACGGCAGAGACCGGAGGGCTG
This sequence comes from uncultured Acidobacteriaceae bacterium, assembly GCA_964247445.1. GTDB lineage: Bacteria > Acidobacteriota > Terriglobia > Terriglobales > Acidobacteriaceae > EB88. The sequence goes on from CAXTUV010000064.1 coordinate 4,090, forward strand.
GCCTACTACCCAAAATCAATCCAAGAGGTCGACAGCATTGCCGATACAGTCGCCCGCGATATACGCGACCAGTACGTTGTCGGCTATCACTCTTCCAATCCGTCCTCGCAGGGCGGGTACCGCTCCGTGCGCGTGGAAGCGCAGGCAAACGGGTACGGTCATCTGATCACCCGCACCCGCAAAGGTTATATTCCGAAGCAAGTCGGGGCCGAAAGCAAGGCGGCCCGCGCTCAAGCAGCCAAGTAAGGTTCTACCAGATTCCCTTGTCGCTGCCGGTACGCTTTTGCTCGACCAGCGCCGCGGTCGCGAGCCAAGGCAGCAGGCTGAGGCGGGCGCTGCTTCCGAGCTTCAAGCGGCGAACCAGCCCGACCATCTGTGACGCGTATAAACTTGCGGACTGCGGCAGAATCGGCACGCGTAGAAAGCTCTTCGCGTAATACACGCAAGCTCCTCCGAAGCGCGCCGTCGACCGCACGTTTGAAGGCAGATCGAGGCCTGCATCCCCATACTGTTGCAGGTAGTCGGACACGATCGCGAGGTAAGATGCGACTCCCGGCCAAATACCGCAAGCTTCTGCGGAGCGCTGTAGATCGTTGAAGTCGACCGCGCCGGAACGGATCAGGGCCGCTGAATCCACAATATCGCACAGCCGGAAGAAAAAGTGGCGGTACATACGCTGTAAGGTTGAAATCATTAACCGGTCTGAAGTGTGCGCGACAGGAAACACCATGCCGTCCAGAGTCGTGGTATGGGACCGCCCCGGAAGCCGGCGGGCAAGCAGGATTTGTTCGCCGGTTTGACCGAGCCGCCCAACATGAATCTCAACCAGCTCGTTCAGCCCCGGAACGATGAAATTCCATTTCCGCGCGAGGCGGTCACCCCAGCTTCGTTCGGCTAGCCTCGCTCCAAAGTGCCCCCGCATAATGTCCTGAACCCTCTTGAAAGGAGCATTTGTAAACAGGTCCAGGTCGCTTCCCAAGTCGGGCCAGTGGTCGAGCGACTTAATCACCGTGACATCAAGCCCTTCGTGCTGAAAGGCGGCGCAAATCTCACCCAGTTTCCGCAAAGCGAGCCGGATACGCTCCCGCTCCGCAGCGAGCACCGCCTCAGCCCATCCGGCACGCACCGGGTCGCCTGCCGCATGCATGCAGGCGACGAACATGTCCAGCGCACGGATCACAACGTGATTGGAATGCGCGAGCTGCACGAGCACTTCAAACTCAGGCTTCGTAATTGCCATGGGTGAGGCGTCCCGGTCCGCAAGAAGCCTCTGCTGTCGGGCCTGATCATCCCCCAAAGGGAGAAGGAGCCGGGAAAGCATGCGCATCAATGAGGCCTGGGCTGTAACGGTCATGGTTTGTGCATTCTAGCTTGCGGCGGGATATTAGGGCTGAGGCGGGGTGGCCGGTTCAGGTTTCGGCGTTTCCGATTGCGGCACTGTATCGGGCGCGGCCTCGGCGGAGGGGTCGGCACCGGGGCCACGCGGGATAAGCTCCGGAGCCTGCTCCGTATGTCGCGCGCGGCTCAGACTATCTAATCTTTTCCCCACTTCAGCATCCCCCGCCGTCGCCACGGCAGCCAAGGATTGTCCGTGCGCTGCAAGCTGCGTGGCCGCCCCGACAGGAGCACCGGCGTCCTCGGCGCGGCGCGCTTTGCGGTAAAGGAAGTCCGCCGTTTCCAAGTCACCGTTCTTTTCAGCAATAAACCCGAGATTGTTGAGAGCAAACGCGCTCGCCGGGACGAGTTTGGATGCCTCCAGGAAGTCCTGCTTCGCGGCGTTCCAATCATTCCCGTTGACCGCCGTGACGCCGCGCAAGGCCAACATCGCGGCCCTTGCTTTCGCGGGACCCTGCTCGTTCAGCCGAGCTTCGACCCGCTTTCGACTCGCCGCCGCGAGGTCGCGGACCGACTTGCCCCGCCAACTCTTCTGGGGAGAAACGATGACGACCGCCGCGTTAGGTGACGCGGCCGCCTGTCCGTAATTCTCCACCGCAGCTTGGAGATCGCCCGTGAGCTCATTGGCCACGCCCAGGTTGTTCAAGGTAAACGGGTTCGTCGGGTCGAGCGCAAGGGCACGCTCCAGCAGCCGCGCGGCTTCGAAACCGCGGTTCTCGGTCAGCAGCTCGACTGCCTGAACATTGAGGCGGTTGAGCCGCAGGGACGCATCCTTCAAATCCTGAAGGGCGTATGACATGGGTTTGCCCTTGAGTGCATTTAAACTGCTCAGATCAATGGGGGCATCGCAATCCTGTTTCTCAGCCAGCGCGTAAAGCTCATTCGCGCGTTGGGCATCGCCGGCGAGTTCGGCGGCATACCCGAGATTGTTGAGCGTGAAGGGATCCGTAGGATCGTAGAGGTAAGCCTTGAAAAAGAGTGCTTGGGCCTTTTCCACCTGATGTTTTCGGGCAGCCTCTACCCCTCCCGGTTCAGCTGCTGCACGGGCGTCAGGCGGCTCCAACGCGGAATGGTGATGCGCAGCTCTTTATCGCGCAAACCCGCCGCGCCGGATACCGACGGGAGAAGCAGCAGAGCGGCCGTGAGCAGCCGTAACCTCGGTAATGTCAGCACCATTCAGCTCCCGCTTACGTCCGTGTGCTGCCGTAGTATAACGTCCAGCCGCTCTGCGCAGAGCTGCGAAAACTGCGCCGCGCATTCCTTTTGAGCGGCCTTGGGCTGAGGTGACGACAATGCTTTTTCGCCAAATTCGCATGCGGGTCGGACGTGCCGCCATGGGCGCGGCACTTCTCTGCTTTGCGGCCTCTGCGCAGGAGCCAAAGCAGCCGGACGCAGGCGTTTTCCGGCAGGATATGCCGCCCACTCCTAAAGGCAAGTCGACCGTTATTGGGGGTCGCATCGGACAGCTCGACCCGGTTCGGGATCAATTTCGATTGGAAGTTTACGGAAGCAAGCCGTTGAAGCTGCTCTACGACGCGCGCACGGAACTCTACCGGGACGGCGTTCGCGCCCCCCTCAGCTCGCTGCGGTCCGGGGAGCGAGCTTCGGTGGAAACCACACTGGACGGCACCGCTGTTTTCGCGCTCAAGCTCCACGTTCTATCTGCCGCGCCGAAAGGCGACTGCTCGGGCCAGGTGCAGGCATGGGATCCCGTGCGAGGATGGCTTGAAGTTGTATGTCGTGATGCCGGGGCCCGCGTAGATTTTCGCGTGCGCCAAGCAACCGAGATTTCTTCCAAAGACGGAACGCCAAGCGGCTCCGGGTTGGGCAACGGCGATCTGGTGGAGGTCGCATTTGAACCTAACCCCAACGGGCAAGGAACGGCAACACGCATCCTTCTTGTAGCCAAGGTGGGCGCCTCCTTCGTCCTGCACGGAGAGCTCGTCTCGCTGGATATTTCTGCCGGTCGCATGATAGTCATGGACGCGCGCGAAAACACCTCCTATGCCCTGTCGTTTACCCCCGGGGCGCTGCCCAGTACCACCGAGATTCAGCAGGGCACAAAAGTCAAGGTCGACGCGCGCTTCAATGGAACCGGCTACACGGCCGTCTCCGTCGACTCCGAGTAGCGGTTTAGGGGTGCAACTGAGCTTAGGCGGCGCGTAGGACCGACCCTCGCCGTCCGGGTTATGAGCCGCAGCAAGCGTGATTTTGATGACGTGGACCTTGCGCCGTTGCTGTAGCAGTTCGGTTATTTTAGGAACAACTGCGGGACGCCTGCCCCGCCGTCCAAACCAAGCCATTGGTTGAAACTGATGATTCTCGGCACATGATCAGCCGTTATGTGGGCAAGGTGAACCGGCTAGGGTCGTGCTTCCAAGCATGGCTCTCGCAGGCAGCAAAACTGGTGAATCAAGCAACAAATACACAGCACTGCAAAAAAGTTACGCAACATTGGGAATAGGTAAGCAAGGAGGATTGCCTTGGTAACCATGAGATTACTCAAAGGTCATCAACTTGCACTCTGCTGGAATATTACGTACATGTTTCTGTCGTTAAGCCAGGTTCCGGCAGCCCTTTTCATCCCAATCCGCCAAGCTCATGACGCATACTGACGTTCATAGCGAAAGGCCGCGAAGAGTGAAGACTCCCCCTTCATCCAGATCGAAGCCTGTTCACACCCGGATCCTGGCGGGCAGCTTCGTACTGCTTTCCGGCACCGGGCTGACGGCGGCACTGAATTTGACCTACAACATCGTTGTGGCCCGCTTTCTCGGGCCGGACGGTTTCGGGCAGGCCACGGCCATTTACACGCTTTTGACGCTCCTTTCCGCCGTGACCCTGTCCTATCAATTGATGGTCGCGAAAGCGGCCGCGCGCAGCAAATCCGGCGAGGCGGTCGATCTCCGAGCCTATAGTCGAAGCGCGTGGGCGGCGGCCGCGGTTGTTGCACTGCTGCTGCTCGGGTTTCGCGAGACCCTGCGTACCTACCTACACCTGAGCAGCGCATCGCTGCCGGCCTTGCTTGCCGTTGGCAGCCTTTTCTACATTCCGTTGGGCGTACGCCGGGGCCGAGTGCAAGGCGCGTATGGTTTCCGCAGCCTGGCCGTGAACCTGGTGCTTGAAGGCGTGATTCGGCTTGGCGGCTCTGCCGCAGCGGCCGGCCTCGGCTATGGCGTGAAAGGTGTCGTCGCGGCCAATGCCGCAGCCATTGCAGCGGCGTACTTCGCGGTTCCGTCCACGCCATCCGAGTTAGGGGCGCATGCGCCGGTACGCTTCGGCCAAGCACACCGGGAACTCGCGCAAGCGCTGGTGTTCTTTTCCGGCCAAGCCTTCATCAACAACTGCGACATCGTTCTGGTAAAGCACTTTTTTGCTCCGCCCGATGCCGGGCTGTATGCCATGGTTGCGATGGTGGGTCGAGTGGTATTCGCCCTCTGTCAAGCTGTGGTCAACAGTATGGTTCCCGTGGTCGCCGGCACCTGCGAGGAGGAGCGAAGAAGCCCCCGTATTCTTGCAACCGCCCTTCTGCTCATCTTCAGCATCGGAGCGGTGCTGTCGGTGGCGCTCCTGCTTGCGCCGGCTGAGTTGTGGTCCGGTTTATTCGGCCGTGCGTTCACGGCAGGAAGCCTGCCTTCGCTCCTGGCTTTGTATGCGTTTACTTCAGTCGTGTATTCGTTGAGCGCCGTCATGATCGCTTATGAAATGTCATACAAAATTGCGAACACGAGCTGGATACAGCTGGTCTTCAGCGGTTTCATTATCGCGGCGATCTGCCGATTTCATACCTCGCTTGCCCAGGTTATTGTTGTGCAGCTTATCTTTGTGTCCGCCATGCTGTTGCCGATCGCGGTACCGTTTCTACGCGTAGTCAAGCGCAAGAAGGGATCCTCTGGCGTGTCCGGGACCATCGTCCGGTTCATACGACGCGTCGAGGAAGACAAGGTCATCGCTGAATTCCTCCAGAGCGATTTTCATAAGGCGGACTACCGCAAGTATCACGAGGTGCTCGCACAAACTGTCTATACGCCCGATCTCACCGATGCAAAGGAGAACGACCGACGCCGCGCCCTCTTCGCCACACGTCACTTGGCCTTGTGGCAGGAGCTGCCCCATGACACGGAATGGTGGGAGGCCGAACTGGACCCACGGCATCTTGCCCGTGTGCTGATGTTTCCCCGGGCGCAGTGGCGCAAGCTGGCCGGCGGTAATTTTGCGGTGGCGCACATAGCCGAGCAGCTTGAAAAGCAGAAGGCGGGCGCGGGCCGATTGGCTGCCAAGATTTCTCAAATCCGCGTCGCTCTTACGCAAAGCCCGGGAACAGCAAGGAGCTCGGTTCTCCTAATTGGCATCGATGCCGAACAGCCATTGGTAGCCATTGACGGCAACCACCGTCTCGTCGCCGCCGTGCTCGAAGGCCGCACGGACCGGCTCAGATTTTTTTGCGGTTTGTCGCCGAGCATGCGCCGCTGCTGCTGGTACAACACTTCTCCCCGCACTCTGCTGCGGTATCTCGGCCATCTGCTTTGCAGCATGGCTCGGAACCCAAATGCCGAACTTGCCCGACTGCTTGAAGCAAGCCGCGCTTCATCCGCCGGCGGAACCGATCTTCCTGCAACGATCGGCTCATCCCTTCGCGCAACTAAGTAAGGAACTTTCATGCAGAAGATTAATCCTGTGAGTGTCCACCTCCTTCCCGCTCGCGTAACGCGCGCCGAAGAGCGCCGCTTCTTACGCGACCTCCGTCCATTTGTCGCGGGGGAGCGCCCGCGACTTGTCCTGGACTGTTCGGAGATTAAAC
>CAXTUV010000065.1:0-10237 GCA_964247445.1 uncultured Acidobacteriaceae bacterium
GAGCTATGGCTGCGCGCTGGTAGCCGCTCCAGGTTTGAATGGCGAGCAAGCGCGTGTTGATGAGAACCTGCTGGGCATCAAGAAGACGCAGCAGGTCCGCGCCGCCGCTTTGATAGGCGTCAAGGACGACGTCGGCATTACGTCGGGCGCGGTCGAGCGCTTCGGGCAGGGTGGCGCGCACCAGCATCTGCTCGCGCGCGAAAGTGGCGCGGGCGGTCTCAATCTCAGCCCGCGCTTGCGCGCGCGTCACCGCGAGCCGATCTTCGGCAAGCCGGCGCGTCGCAACGGCCTCGGCGATCGCGCCCTGGTTGCGGTTGAAGAAAGGTAGGTCGTACTGGAGCGCCCCATAGCCGGTATTGAAGCCGGAGTTGCGCTTGTACCCGCCCAGAAGGTCGAGGTCGGGCACGCTGTACGCATGCTGGAGGCGAAGATTGGCGTCCGCTTCCGGCACGGCAGCCCGTGCGATGGCGACATCAAGGCGCTGCTCGATGGCCTCGGTCGCGGGGAGCTCGGGCGGGGACGCCCCTTCGGCTTGGAGCGGGTCGGCGAGCACGGCTTCGCGGTAGGACGGGGTGCCGGTTGCGCGGGCGAGCTCGATATTCGCCGCATCGGCGGCGCGCTCCGCTTCGGCCAGCGCCAGGCTAATCCGGTCGCGCTCAATCTGTGTGCGCAGGAGATCGACCCCGGCCGCCGCGCCCGCGTTTACCCGATCCGCCTGGTACCGGACCAGCCTGTTGTAGCTTGCGAGTTGGTCTTGATAAGCCATAAGCGAGGCTCGAGCAGCCGCCGCGCCCCAGTAAGCATAGGCGACGGTGAGGGCAAGCTGCCCGAGCGCGAGCTGCCGTTCCAGCTCGGCTCGCGCTACGCCCGCCTCGGCGTAATGGATGCGACGCGCACGCTTGCCGTCCAGTTCGAAGGTTTGCGCGACGTAGCCGTAGTCCTCGGTGGGGTTCGGGAAATCAACGCCGTTGGCTTGCGCGCCCAAGTCCTCGGAGGAAAGATACAGACGTGGATTAGGTCTGAGCCGCGCTCCGGTAACGAGCGCCCTTTGCCGGTCCACTTGATCGGCCGCCGCCTGCGCCGCCGGCAGATGAGCCAGCCCCGCCGCGATCGCGCCGTGCAGCGTTAAAGGCTGTTGCGCTTCGGCTGCCGCCGGCGAGAAAACCAAGAGAGCGCAGCCAAGGAGGCGTGAAAGGGTGAGCATGCAGGGCGTCTTCTGGAGCATAAGAGATCGCGCCCGCTTCGGAAATGGGGACAGGAAGTGTCGGGATTAGCGCGCGGACGCTGTATGCAGACAAGCGAGTTTGCCATCCATCCAGACGAAGCCGGAGCCGGTCGTTGCTCCCGAAGCCCTGCCCGCCGGCGACATACTATAAGAACAGCCGATCCTCATGAAGCCCGTCCTCGACTTCTTCCTATCTAATCGGTGGCTGGTCCTGCTGGGCATGGTTCTCCTGCTCGCAGGCGGTGTGCTTGTCGTTTCGCGCATTCCGCTTGAGGCCTTCCCCGACCTTACAAATAATCAGGTGGTCGTGTCGGCTAAGGCGCCCGGCATGAGCCCGGTCGAAGTGGAGCAGCTCGTCACGTTTCCGCTGGAAACCTCCATGCTGGGGCTGCCTCACTTGCAGGTAGTGCGCTCCACCTCAAAGCTTGAGCTGACCCTGCTCACCATCGTGTTTGACGACAACATCGATCTGTATCGCGCCCGGCAGCTCGTGGCCGAGCGACTCAACCAGGTGTCCGGCTCCATGCCTGCCGGCATCACGCCCGTGCTGGGACCCATGTCGACTGCATTCGGCGAGGTGTACCAGTTCACCGTGCAATCGCCCAAGCTTTCGCTCATGCAGCTCAAAACGCTGCTTGACTGGAACATTCGCTACAAGCTCGCAACCATTCCGGAGATCTCCGAAATCAACTCCTGGGGAGGCCAAACCAAGGAGTACACGGTGCTGGTCGACCCGGAGTCGCTGCGCCGCTACAACCTGACCCTTCATGACGTGGTCGCGGCGGTACAGAACAACAACGCTAACTTCGGCGGCTCCTACATCGAGCATGCCGAGCAAACCTATGCCGTGCGCGGGCTGGGACGGGCCGGCTCGCTCGACGACTTGGGCAATATCGTCGTCGCCGCGCGCAATGGTACCCCGGTTTTGGTTAAGGACGTGGCCCAGCTTCAAAACCTGCCCATGATCCGCGAAGGCGCGATTCTGCACGATGCCGCCGGGGAAACGGTCTCAGGCATGGTGATCATCCTCAAGGGTGCGAATGGGAACAAGGTAATCCAGCAGGTCAAGCAGACCATCGCCGGCATGCACCTACCCGGCGGCGCGAAAATCGTGCCGTTCTACGACCAGTCCAACATCATCCACCAGAGCATCGCGACCGTGCGCGACAACCTTCTGGAAGCCGCGGCGCTGGTCATGGTCATCCTGCTCGTTTTTCTGGGCAACTGGCGCGCGGCACTCGTGGTCGCCTGCACCATCCCTCTTTCGCTCTTGTTCGCGTTCCTGGGCATGGCCGCTTTCGGTGTTTCCGCCAACCTGATGTCCTTGGGCGCAATTGATTTTGGGACGATCGTCGATGGTTCGGTAATCATGGTCGAGAACTCGATGCACCGCCTTGAGGGCGGCGACAAAGGAAAGCGCGGCCGCGACATCCTTCCGACCATCCGCCTCGCATCCGCCGAGGTCGCCCGGCCCATCGTTTTCGGCGTCCTCATCATCTTGGCCGTGTACATCCCCGTACTGACCCTCCAAGACCTGCCGGGGCGCATGTTCCGGCCCATGGCGGTCACAGTCATGTCGGCCCTCGTGGGCTCGCTCGTGATCGCATTATTTGTGGTGCCCACCCTTTGCTCTATCGCCCTGCGCCCGACTGCGGTTCAAAGCCGGGCTTCGCGCTTGGGAGAGCGGCTGGCCGCCAAGCTGCCCTGGAATCGCGGGGACGACCAGCGGGGTTGGTTCAGCCGCGTGCGCGACCGCTACGCCTGCTCGCTTGACCACGCGGAGCAGCACCGCAAGCTGCTTCTAAGCGGAGCGCTGGCGCTGGTTGTTCTCGCGGTAGGCTCGCTGTTTTTCATCGGCACCGAGTTCATGCCGACCCTCGATGAAGGCTCGCTCGTGATTACCTCGAAGAAGTTGCCCGGCATCTCGCTGACTCAATCCATCAAGATTCAAGAGGAGATCGACCGCGCGATCCACTCTTTTCCCGAAGTGTCTTCGGTCGTCGCGAAGATGGGCCGGCCCGACCTCGCCACCGAGGCCATGGGCGTGTACGAAACTGACGCGTATATCAACTTTCAGCCACGGTCGACGTGGCGCAAACAGTTCAACACCAAGCAAAAGCTTGCCGACGGACTTTCCGCGGCGCTCGATGGAATCCCCGGCGTGGCATACGAATTTACCCAGCCGATGGAAATGCGCATGGATGAAACCCTAACCGGCGCGCGCGGGGACCTGGCGCTTAAAATCTTCGGCAGTGACCTGGGAGTTTTGGAGCGGCTCGGAAACCAGGCGAACCGCATCCTCGGCTCCATCCAGGGCGCGTCCGAGCCGCAGCTGGAGCGCATCGGCGGAGCGACCAACCTCGAGATTCAAGTGAACCGGGCCGAGGCCGCCCGTTACGGGCTGAACGTATCCGACATTCAGGAAGTAATTGAATCGCTGCTCGGTTCCAGGCAGATTTCGGAGATGGTTGAAGGTGAGCAGCGCTATCCCATTGCTGTCCGGCTGCCGTCTTCTCTGCGTAACGACGTAAGCGCGATCCACACGCTCCAGCTCAAGACGCCCTCGGGCGAACTTGTCCCGCTGGATCAGGTGGCGGACATCCGCGAGGTCGCCGGGCCGATTCTGATCAACCGCGAGAACGCGCAGCGCCGTGTGCTGGTTTCAACCAACATGGAAGGGCGCGACCTGGGCTCGTATGTAAAGGAAGCGCAACGCCGGGTAGCGAGCGAGCTGCCGCTGCCGCCCGGCTACACGCTTGAGTGGGGCGGGCAGTATCAGAACGAAAAGCAGGCGGAAGCGCGGCTCGCGATAGCCCTGCCTTTGTCGCTGCTGATCATCGGCGGCTTGCTGTACGCGTCGTTTCTCAACCTGCGCCAAATGCTGCTCATTCTGCTGATTGTGCCGCTCGCGCTGGTCGGGGGCATCGCCGCATTGTGGGTGCGCGGCATGAACCTGAACTTATCGGCCACGATCGGATTTATCGCGCTGTTCGGCGTAGCGGTGCTGGATGGCATCGTCATGGTCTCGCATATTAATCACCTGCGCGAGGAAGGGTTGGAGATGGCCCGGGCCGTCCGGCAGGGTGCGGCTGACCGGTTACGGCCCGTGCTGATTACCGCGACCGTCGCCTCGCTCGGATTTCTCCCGATGGCGCTCGCGACCTCGCGCGGGGCTGAGGTGCAGCGGCCGCTGGCGACGGTGGTCATCGGCGGCCTCATTACCGCTACGATGCTGACTTTGTACATTCTTCCGCTGCTGTATCCGATGTTCAGCCGCTATGCGCCGCTGAAGATGCGGCGCATAGCGGCTGAGGAACGCGAACGCGTACCCGAGCCCGCCCACACCTAGTCGCCCCGACGGACCGGACCGGTTTCTAAATCGAGGTCCGCCCGCGTCCGAACAGTAGGTACAAAATGACGATTAGAAGAATCAGGCTGATGCCGCCGCCGCCGTAGTAGCCCGCGCCCGGACCTAAGTAGAAACCGCCGCCGCCGAATACGAGTAGAAGAATCACGAGGATCAGGATAAGTGGCATGGCGGGAAGTCTAGCACAGGTCCGAAATGCTTCACCCGCGCTGCCCTGTTTCGAGGCGTCCCGTGTTGCTTTTTCGTTAGGAGACTCCGCCGTCCTGTTCAGAGCCGGTGCTCATTTCGGTGTTACTCCTGTAATGATGAAAATTCCGACTTGGAACTCGGCTACTCGGCAAACTTTGCCGAGCTCGCGTTTTTGCTGAAAGCCACTCCGCCCGGCTGCGCTACTGTACCGCCATGCGCCGTCTTTTCTATGCCGTCTTGGTTTTCTTCTTGCTGCCCTTCGCCGCCCATGGTGCCCCAAAGGAAAAGGACGCGGATCCGAATAAACCAAAGCCCGCCAAGCCGCCCCGCGTCCACGCTGTCGCGCTCGGCGCGGCGAAGCGCGTGCCCTATTCCAAGGTGGGCGATCCCGCCGGCGCGCTTCCTGGGGAAGCCGAGCGCAAGGTACGTCCGCTGATTGTGGACGGGCGTGTGAAGGAGTGGACCACGGGCGACTCGCATGATGTGACGGACCGCTCCTTTGCCGTCCGTCGCGCGCTCCGCATCAACGATGCCCTGCCTGGCGACAAAGCCGACCACTGGGTTTGGCAGCGCGGCCCTTGGCTCCTCGTCGACCGCGTCGCCGGCCACACCGCGCCCATGAAGCTGCCCGACTACGACCCTTCTGTTTCCAATGTGAGCTGGTTTCGAGACTACGCGGCCTACTGCGGCCTTACCTCGACCGGCAAGCAGCTCTACGCGGTGGTGGCTCAGGTCGCCGCGCGTAAACCGCTCGTCGTCAGCAAACTCGGGCCCTGGGATGCGGCGGCGCCGCGCCTGCAAGCCGCATGCGCGCCGGTCGTATGGCAACGCGAGCCGCTTCGGATCACCTTTCAGCAAACAGGCGCGCCGCCCGCGTCCTTCAATTTAGTCGGCTCGTCCGCCGTGCTGGTCGAGGAAGGAGACGCGGAAGAAGCCGCGAACACACCCGAGAAACCACAGTAAAGCTCTACCATGAGGCATGGATTCTTTCAGCACCCTCCTAGCCGAAGCGGAGCAGGCCCACGGTCACCTGTGCGCCGGGCAGATTCTTGGGGTTCGCATGGCGATGCTCGGCTGCGCCCGGCTCGGCATTGAGGAACCCCGGGGACGCGACCGAAAACGGCTCGTTACTTTTGTGGAGATCGACCGCTGCGCGACCGATGCCATCGGGGTCGTGACGGGCTGCCGACTCGGCAAGCGAGCCCTGAAGCTACGAGACTGGGGCAAGATGGCGGCTACATTTTTGGATCTGGAAAGCGGACGCGCACTGCGCCTTGCGGCCATGGAAAGCTCCAAGCAGCGCGCCCGTGAGCTTCACCCAGACGTGGAGAACAAGAACCAGCAGCAGATGCTTGCATACCGCGAACTGCCCGACGCCGACCTGTTCACGGAGGAGTGGGTGCGGGTGGAGTTGCCGCCGAAGGAGTTTCCCGGCTACAAGGGCGAGCGCACCGCCTGCGCCCTTTGTGGCGAGGGCATTTCCTACGAGCGGTGGGTGATGCGGGGCGACAAGAAGCTTTGCCAAGCCTGTGCCGAGCCGGAGGCTCGCTATTATCAACCCTTGGAGGGCGGCGGCACCTCGCCCGCTGCGTCAGTTGAGGAACCGCGGTGCGAGTGCCCCTAGTCGCCCACTTCGCCACTGCGCCGGAATAAATAGGGAGGCATTTAACTTAGCCGGCCTGCGCTTATGCCGCGTTCAGCGGAGTGCTTGGCCTGCAAGTTGCGCGCCAGGTTCTTCCTCTTGTGCACGGCGAAAGCGTCGGGCGAAAATTCGGAGCGTCGCCGCCACCGGCACCGCGATTAACGCGCCGACAACCCCGGCGATCTCGCCGCCGGCTAGCACAGCAAAGATCTGTAGAAGCGGGTTGATCTCCAGGGACCTGCCCATGATGCGTGGGGCACTGACATAATCCTGCGCGAGACGCCAAAGCCCCAGGAACAGCACAAGCCAGCCGACGTGATCGTACCCAGCCAAAACGGCGATAACCACGATGGACACAGCCGCGACCGCCGGCCCAACCACAGGAATGAATTCAAGAAAACCGGCGATCGGGCTCAGGATGAAAGAGTACGGCACCCGCATAATGCTGAGTACCACCGTGAACGCGACCAGCGTGAGGGTAGCCAGCACGATTTGCGCGCGGATGTAGCTGCCGAGCATGGTATTGACATCGCCGAGTAGACTGCGGATCAGACCGCGCTCTTTTAAGGAGCGCCCCAGATTCACGGTGGTTTCGCCCATTTGCTCGCCCTGGCGCAGGAAAAATAAACTCAGGATGGGAATGAGAACCAGCCACCAGATGTGCTGGAATGGTGAGGCGATCTTGGTGCCGACCACCCGACTGTAGCCCAGGATGTCCCCTCGATGGATAAGAAGGAAACCTTGTATCTGCATCACGACTGCGGGCCGGAGGTGATGCGCCTGCCCGAAATTTTGCACTAACTCGCCCGAAGCAAGCCGGTCGAGCAGCGAAGGCAAGCTTAACGTAAGCTCCTTTCCTTCCTCCCCAATTGGCGGCCCTGCGATAAATCCAACGCCAATCAGTGCTCCGATCAGGGCGGCGTAAACCACCAAGATGGCTTTCCCGCGACCCCGCAGCGGCTTCTCCAGCCGGTTCACCAGCGGCGTAAGGAAGTAAGCGAACAGGATGGCAAAAAGAAACAGCTCCAATGTTTCCCGGGCGGCCCGCAGGAAAAGTAAAATCACCGCGAAAGCCAGCCCGGTCATCAGGACCCGCGCCGTGCGTCCATCCCAGATTTGGTCAACAAATGTCAGCTCGCGCCGCTGAGGCGGCAAGGCACCACTTCCCGGGTGGAATTCCTGGGTTTCAGGTGCCCGTATCTGCGCTTCAAATTCCGAACGGGTAAGCTGTGCCACTAGTTACTCCCTCTTCTCTTGAGGCGCAGCCGGATGCAAGCATCGCGAGTCGAACGCCGTCTCGTCAGCTCCGTGCTTCGCCGACGGCATCTGTGACTGCATGCGCGGCTTGCCCCGCTGCGTCCTTGACGCGTCCCACAGCTTCATCCACAACGCCCTCGCCCTCGCGCGCCGGGTCATCCGTTAACCGCCCAAAACCCTGCTCCACTTTGCCGCCCAATACGCCGCCGGTTCCAGTGACGCGCTGCTTCGCTCCCCACAGATCGGCCTTGCCGGTAAACTCATCGAGCCCGCTGCCCGTGCTGTAGGAACCAGAGCGATCGCTCAAAATTACGTAGGCCGCCACGCCCAGGGATGCCGCGCCAAGAATCCACAAAAACTTACCCATGTCTGTATACTCCGTCACCACACAGATGCGCCCCCGTGTTCCCCGAGATGGCTGATTCCCACAGTCTCCAAGGATGGCCGGGAATGATCCACACAGCACATGCGCCTGGTGTTGGAGTTTCAGTGTTGCTGCCGACCGTTCATCCACTGCGATAGAACCCGGCCGCCCTCGCCCACCACAACCCATCCGCTCAGCACATCCCCGCGCCCTTCTCCAAACGCTCCCAAGCCTTCGGGCGTGAAGCGCAGATCGCGGAATTCAACGGCGCGCGCCTCCGGCGGCAAGTCGCTTGCGCCGGGCGGGAGAGTCGGGCCCAGGTCTTCCCTTACCGGCCAGCTGGACCAATCACCGTACACGCGCCCTAGAAAGCTCTGCCGCGCCGCTGAAACAGCAACGGTTTGCGGGGGCTTGTCCACCCTGGCCTGATCTCCGCTGACGCCCGTCCAGGAGTGTAGGGTGGCGACCCGGTAAGCCGCGCCGGCATCGCCCAAACCGCGCCAGGTAAACGGGTCCGCCAGCGAGGGTTCCGCGGCCACCCGCGTCAGGCTGGAATCGGACGCCGCCATCAGCGTCTCGGCTTTCCGGTGCTCCACTGCGCGTACACCCCATAGCACACCCGCCGCGGTCAGCGCGGCGAGCGCCCACCCGCGCCCGCGCAGCTCGCCCGGCGCGCAGCGGCGCATCTCGCCTTCGACCAGCCCAAAGATGGCCGTGAGCAGCAAGCCGCCGAGCAAAAACGCAAACAGCAGCGGGTCGAAAATAAATACAAACGAGCCTGCGTACCAGTGCCGGTCGAACGGGAAAAAAGGCCGCAGCCCGTAATTATTGGTCCAATCCAGGAAAAGGTGGCTCCCATCCGCGACCAGCGCCAGGAGCCACACCCAACCCCAGCGCACAGGCTGCTTCGGCGGCGGCAAAACCCGCGCCAACGCCCACACCAGGCCCGTGATGAGCAGGGCCATCACAGGCGCGCCGAGCAGGGTATGGGTGATGCCGCGATGGTGCGCAAAGCCCGTCACCGGACCGCCCAAGCCCCACACGATATCAATGTCCGGCGCTTCAGCCGCCAGGGTCATCGCGAGCGTCGCGTACGCGGTCCTGCGGTTGAACCCCGCCCGCGACAAGCAAGCGCCTGTTAAAAAATGTGTCACCGGCTCCACTCTTCAAGCATGCACTGTCGCGAGCATCTCCGCGCTTTTACAACGTGAAGCGATTTGACCTGCTTCCCGTTTCGGCACGGCGCCACAACCGTTTCCCATCTTGAAACTCCACCCGGCCGCCGCTAAGGTTTCCCTCCACCCTGTCCCTCCTCAGCCTTTACCCTTCTTCTCATGCCTTCCGATTCCCAGGCCCGCCTCGCACAGCTGCGTGATGAGCTTCGCCACCATGAGTACCTGTATTACGTTCTGGACGCGCCCGCGATCGACGACCTAGCCTATGACGCCCTGATGCGCGAGCTCCAAGCAATCGAAGCGGAGCATCCGGAGTGGCTTACCCCGGACTCGCCCACGCAGCGGGTCGGCGGCAAGGCCGCGGAAGGTTTCGGTAAAGTCGCGCACTCGCGGCCCATGCTTTCGCTCGACAACGTGAACTCGGAGGAGGAACTGCGCGAGTGGGACGCGCGTGTGCGCCAGCTTGCCGGCGCGCAGACCGAGGTGAGCTACACCTGCGAGTACAAGCTCGACGGGCTGTCGATGGCGCTGCACTTCGCGCCGGGCGAGGACGGCGTTACGCGGCTCCAGCGAGGCCTTACGCGCGGCGACGGGTCGGTCGGCGAGGACGTGACCGCGAATGTGCGGACCATCCGCTCCGTGCCGCTGGCGATCCCTCCCGAGCGCTTGAAAAACTCCGGCCTGCCCTCGGCGTTTGAGGTGCGGGGCGAGGTCGTCATGCCGATCGCGGGCTTTCTCAAGCTGAACGAAGAACGCGAAGCCGCGGGTCTCCTCCCGGCCGCAAACCCGCGCAACGCGGCCGCAGGAACCATCCGCACGCTGGAGCCGAACGTCGTCGCTCAACGCCGGCTCGATTTTTACGCTTACTTCGCGCTCACGACCGAGGGCGAGCCGTTGTTCGGCAGCCAAACGGAAGCACTGGATGCGCTCACCGCCGCCGGGTTCCGCGTCAATCCGCACCGCGAGGCCATCCGCGACTTCGACCGGCTGCTCGCCTTTGTCGCCTCCGCGGAGGCGA
>CAXTUV010000066.1:0-10237 GCA_964247445.1 uncultured Acidobacteriaceae bacterium
CATCTCCTCAGCTCCAACTCGCGCAACGGCCTGCCGAACGGCAACCTCCCGGACGGCCGGCAACGCTTTACCCCGGCTGATCCAAACTTCGGCTTCTCGCTCTATGCCACGCCTTCCGGCTGGTCGATTTACCACGCGGGTACCATTAGTCTGCGGCGCGAACTGAAGCAGCATTACAGCATTCTGGCCAATTACACTTACGGTAAATCCGTCGACATCGCAACGGAAAACCAGCTTCAAGACGAGCCGCAGAACTATTTGGCACCGCAGCTCGACCGCGCGGTCAGCGACAACGACTTCCGCCACCGGCTCGCCTTGACGCTGCTTGCTGAGTCTCCAAAGGGCTGGATCGCCCCTTTTAGAAATTTCGAAGCTTCAACGCTCAACACACTCCAAAGCCCGCAGTACTACAGCATCCTGGCCGGCTCGGACGTCAACGGCGACGGCTTCCCATTCAACGACCGGGTCGGCAGCATCGGGCGCAATACCTATCGTGGCGCTGCTTATTACGATACAGATTTTCGACTTCAGCGACGCTTCAGTTTTGGCGAAAAGCTGAATGCAAACTTCAGCGCCGAGTTTCTCAACCTTCTCAACCGCGTCAACGTGCAGGATGTGGATCAGGTGTACGGTTCCGGCGAGTTCGCCGGTCCAGTACCTAAGCGGTTCGGCGACGGCATCGGCAGCGCCGCCAATCCTACCTTCGGCTCTCCGACGTTTGCCGGCGCGGCGCGGCAGATTCAATTGTCGGCACGGGTGAGCTTTTAGCCGAGCGCTTGCCGGTTCTTTGTCCCTTTCCGCACAATGAGGCTCCCATGGCAAACCAAGTAAACCCGCGCCGCCCAAAGCGGGGCACCTACCGCCCACACCCGGAAACGCTGGCGCTGCTGACGACGTCCGGCAATGCGATCAACGGCCTTGGAGAAAGCGAGCCGAGGCGGGCGTCGCCGTTCTTCTGGCATCCGCCCACGCAGCACCCATATGGCGGCTTGCAAAACGTAGCGCGTCAGAGCTCCCGCAAGTGTCCGGGGTCTCTGCCCGTGTTCATGGCTGCCTACAACCATCCCGAGCCGATACCGGTCGCTCCGAACCGATGGGAAGCGTCCCCGCGGGAGCTGTCCGCCGCCATGACCGCCTTCGCCCTCGCGCATGAGGCCGATGCGGTCGGCATCGCGGCCATGCGGCCCCTGTATGTCTTTGAGGGTTACGAAATCCCGGACCCATGGGTGATCGTGCTCGTCCTTGCGCACCAGTACGAGCAGCTCAAAAAGGTGCCGTCGGATGAAACCGACGGCGTGGGCGTTACGGAGATCGGGACGCAGTATGCAAGGGGTACGCGAGCCTCCTTCGCGCTGGCCGACTGGATTCGTTCGCAGGGCTACCACGCCTGCGCGTACCCCGGGCCGTCCGCGGATGCACTCCTTCTGATCCCGCCCGCGATCGACTCCGGCCTGGGTGAGCTGGGCAAACACGGCTCGCTGATTACGCCGCAGTTCGGGTCCGGCGTGCGCCTTGCCGGCATTACCACCGACATGCCGTGGATCGCGACCGAGCCTGTCCGATTCGGGGCCGACGAGTTCTGCCGAACCTGCCAAGTGTGCACCCATGCCTGCCCGCCGGGCGCGATCTCCGAGCACAAACAAATGGTGCGCGGGCAGGAACGGTGGTACGTGGACTTCGACAAGTGCATTCCCTATTTTGCCGAGGCGGCCTCGTGCGGCATCTGCTTCGCCGAGTGCCCCTGGACGCGGCCCGAGGTGCGCCCCAAGCTGCGGGCCACCATGGCCGAGCGCATGCGAAAGGCGCGCACCGTCAACGTTCGGCAAGGAGAAAGCCTTGACTAAGCCGGCTGATGTGGAAAGCTCATTTCGGTATACCGGGTGGAAGGTGACGCTGGCTGCTTTTGTCGGCGTTATGGTCAGCTTCGCGGCGATCGTACCGTACACCTTCAGCCTATTTCTCAAACCCTTGCACGACAGCTTCAGCTGGAAGATCGAGGCTATCTCGCGCGCCTTCGCGATCGCGGCGCTGACCGTGGCAGCTTGCTCGCCCACAATCGGCACGCTGCTTGACAGGCTGCCGCCCCGCCGCGTCATCCTGCCGAGTATTGTTGTATTCGGCTGCGGCGTGGCCTCGCTGGCGCTGCTTCGCGGCCGCATCGTGCAGTTTTACGCGGTTTACTTCCTGCTCGGCATTGTGGGCAACGGTACCGCGCAGCTGGCTTACTCGCGCGCCGTGCTCACCTGGTTTGAGCGCCGGCGCGGGCTTGCCATCGCCGTCGTGCTGACCGGGAGCGCCACCGGTTCCATTCTCCTGCCCATCCTGACGCAAACGGTGTTGGCGGCCTACGGCTGGCGTGCTTCCTACGCTGTCCTAGGCCTGTGCGCGCTACTCGGCTTTCCGCTCACCGCCCTGCTGGTGCGCAACCGTCCTGCGCCGCAGACCGAAGCGCAGCCGCTTGGCTTCACGAAAGGCTTGGGAGCGGTGCTGCGGGCCCGTGTGTTCTGGTTGGTTGCCCTGCCGGTCATGCTTGCCGCCTTCAGCGCCAATGCCGCGATCGCCCACCTGGCCGCGCTGCTGGCCGGGCGCGGAGTTTCATCGGGCAGCGCCGCTCTCGCGCTTTCCATGCTCGGCTTCTCGAGCATCGCCGGCAGGCTTGCGACCGGCTACCTGCTTGACCGCATCTTTGCTCCGCTTGTGTCGATTGCGGTCTTCCTGCTTTCCGGCGCGGGGGTGCTCATGCTGGCCTTCGCGCATACCGCGTCGGCAGGTCTGCTGGGCGCATTCCTGCTTGGGTTCGGGGGCGGCAGCGAAGCCGATGTGGTGCCATACCTGATTGCGCGGTACTTCGGGCGAGCCCGGTTTTCCACGCTGTACGGCTTTACCTCGACTGCCTATGCCGTGGGCGGCGCTGTCGGCCCGGTGCTGATGGGCCGCAGCTTTGACCATGCCGGCGGCTACGTCCCCGTGCGCGTGGCTGTATTTGCCCTGCCCTGCCTGGCAGCGGCTTGTCTCCAGCTGGCGATCCCGGCTTACCCGGAAGCCCGGCAGGAAGCCGCGCTGCCGCCCGAACTGCTCGCCGGCGCTCCCCAAAACGCACTCTAACCGCAGCCCCAAGGAGAACCCATGCCGCACATCCCGCTCCCCGCACTGCCCGGTATTCGCGGGCCGATGGCTTTTCGCCCTGCGACCTCAAAACCGCTGAACGAACTGGCGGAGATCCTGCTGCACCGACCGAACTCGATGACAGCGGGCGAGCGCGAGCTGATCGCGACCTATGTTTCCTCGCTGAACGACTGCCACTACTGCCAATCGATCCACGGCGCGATCGCCGCCGCGCACCTGGACGGGGACGAGCACTTGGTCCAGTGCGTCAAGCAGGATTTCGCAGCGGCCCAGATTTCCCCCAAACTGAAGGCGCTGCTCCACATCGCGGGCCGGGTGCAAAAGGACGGCAAAACCGTTACGCCGGATGACATCGAGCGGGCCCGCGACGATGGCGCAACCGATATTGAGATCCACGATACGGTGCTGATCGCCGCAGCTTTCTGTATGTACAACCGCTACGTGGACGGACTTGCCACCGTGCAGCCGCAAGACGTTGACCTGTACCGCCAACGCGGCAAGATGGTCGCGCGCGAAGGTTATGTCGCCGCCAACCTGCGAAACAAAATGAACGCGCCGGCCCCAGAACCGGCTATGGCGAGGTGACCATGCCCCATATCAATCTTTCCCCGGACATCCCTGGCATCGGAGCTGCTTTTGCCTTTCGCCCCCAAACCGCGAAACCGATGCGTGAGCTCGCGCACATCCTCCTGTTTGAGCCGGGCAACGAAGCAGGCCTGCCCTCACGCGACCGCGAGCTGATTGCGAGCTACGTTTCCGCGCGCAACCAGTGCTGGTTCTGCCGAACGAGCCACGGAGCCTCCGCGGCCGCGCACCCAGGCGGAAGCCCCGAACTGGTTGCTGCGGTTTGCGAGGTCCCCGGCTCCGCAGCGGTTTCGGACAAACTGAAAGCGCTTCTTGCCATTGCCGCGTGCGTGCAGGGCGACGCGAAGACGTTGACGCCCGAGCTCGTGCGGGCGGCACGCGATCAAGGAGCCAACGACCTCGAAATCCATGACACTGTTCTGATCGACGCCGCTTTTTGCATGTACAACCGCTATGTCGACGGCTTGGCCACGTGGCAGCCCCGCGACGAGGCCATGTATCACGGCATGGGCCGACAGTTGGCGCAGCACGGGTACGCGCATCCCGTCATGCAATAGATCGATGGTCTGTTAAGGAGGTATCAGGGGGCAATGGCCGGTCCAACCGGCTTTCGCCCTCGTCAACGCGACGGAGTTTTTCCGCCGCCTACGGTGTAGGCCAGCAGAAAGCGGCCAATTTGGATGTTTGATCCCTCTTGGGGAGGAAACATATGAAAACTTTCAATCCTGCCCGGGCGCAGAGAGCGAGGTGCCGTTTCCGCGCCGACTTGCTGTCCGGATGAGGCCTCGAACACACGCACGTTCAGTCCTTCGCCGGCCCGCGACCAGCCGAGAACGTAGGCTCCCGGAACCAGCCGCAGTTGCTTGCCGAGCGTGATAGGTGCTTGCGCGAGAAAGTAGTGCGAGTATTTGCCGTCGGCCGCATACCCAGCCGTGATGAGCACCACGGCCGCGATCACCCGTCCTCGTTCGTCAACGATGCCGCTTGCCGTGCGCATCTCTGTCTCGATCTTCTCTTTTTCAACCGGCGCGCGCGCCGGCAGGACTGCGGCCAGCTCCCCCGCAGAGGCGGTGCGCCAAACTGACGGCGCTTGCGGCACTGCCGCGCTGAAGCTGAAGAAAAGCAGAACGCCATACACGAGCTTGCGGACCATGGGTGCTTTCATGGAATCACGAAGAAAGGTGGACGATGCCGCGCTGTAGGGCCACCACCGCGGCATGCGTGCGGTCGCCCACGCCCAGCTTGCCCAGGAGGCTGTTGACATGTGATTTCACGGTGGCCTCCGAGATGTGGAGGTCGTGCGCGATCTCCTTGTTCGCGCGTCCGGCGACAATCCGCTCAAGCACACTCTGTTCCCGCGCGGTCAGCTCCTGGCCGCTGACCCGAGAGGCGAGCTTCTCGGCGATGGATGCGGGCAGCCGCCCGCGCCCGGAGTGCACGGCCCGGACCGCGTTCAGGAGCTCGTCGAGCTCCATGCCCTTGAGCAGGTATGCCTTTGCGCCCGCCTGCATGGCTCGAAAGATGTCCTCGTCACCGTCAAAGGTCGTCAATACGATGAAGCGGGCCGCTGGGTGGACAGCACGGATTTGCCGGATGGCCTCCACCCCGCCCACCGAGGCCATCTGTAGATCCATCAGAGTCACGTCCGGCTTCAGGCTGGAAAACAGCGCAATCGCTTCGCGGCCGTCAGCAGCCGAACCTACGACCTCAATTTCAGGAGATCCCGACAAAAGGGCAATCAAGCCCTGACGGACCATGTGATGGTCATCAACCACCATGACACGTATTGGATTCATTATGATTGCACTCCTTCGTACTTTACGAGCGGCACATGGAGAGTCACTGTCGTGCCCTTGCCAAGGCTGCTGAAAACTTTAAGCCGTCCGCCTACTGCCGCGGCCCGCTCTTCCATGCCGCGTACGCCATAATGTCCGTCCAACGCACGGGCGGCGTCATAGGAAAAGCCCCGCCCATTGTCTCGCACAATCAGCGTCAACTCCGTCACGCCATAGTGCATCTCCATGGCTGCTTCCGCGGCACCAGCATGGCGGTCGATATTGGACAAGCCTTCCCGCGCGATGCGCAGGATCTCATCCTCAATGGTCTGGTTCAGCTTGCGGTAGGCACCCCCGATCTTCAGCCGCACATTGAGGTGCTTCCGCCTAAACTCACTTGCCGTGTCGTTGAGCCGGGCCGGCAAGCTGTTTCGCGCTGCATTTGCCCGTAGGTTCCAAATGCTCTGCCGAGCTTCCTCCAAACCCTTCTTGACCAGCAGCCGGGCGTTTCTCGCCTGTTCAGAAGCTTGGCTCAGCTGCTCCGCCGCGATGGACTGCAGCACAAGCTCGATTTGCAGCGATACGCTCACAAGATCCTGCGCCAAGGTGTCGTGGATTTCACGGGCAACCCGGTTGCGCTCATTGAGAACGAGCGCGAACTGTTTGCGGATGGTTCGGAAACGTATTTGAAAGGCAAGCCCTGCGGCGGCAGCGACTCCGGCAAGCGAAAGAGCATAAAACCACCAGCGCAGGTAAAAAGCGGGCAGAACGGAAAAGCTTACGTCCGCGCCGATTTTGTTCCATACGCCGTCATTGTTTTCGGCAATGACGCGAAATCGATAACTCCCTGCGGGCAGGCTGGTGTAATACGCCGCGCGCCGCGCGCCAACATCGATCCAGTCCCGGTCAAAACCCTCCAGCTTGCAGCGATAGCGCACCTTGGACGGCACGGTATAGCTCAGGGCGGCATAGTCGAAGATAAATCTGTGATGGCCCGGACCGATCTTGAACGCCCCGACCGTGGGTGGTTGTTCGACATCATCCACCGCGAAGCGCTCTACGAGGACCGGCGGAGGATTCCGGTTCACCGGCAAGCGCAGCGGCTCCGTCCGAGCCAGCCCTTTGCGGCTTGCGAACCAAAGATCACCGGTCGTTGCCGCCCAAAGAGCGGGCGTGCCGTCGCTGGTCAGATCCTCGCTCGGCATGCCGTCGGCGGTGCCATAGCGGGCCACTGCCGGTCTGCATGCACGCGCGACCGACGCGCAATGGTTCAGCTCGGCAAGCGAAGCCCGATACACCCCGCGCGAACCTCGCAGCCACAGGTATCCGGCGGCATCGACCGCCAAGCCCGAGATTCTTGGGGGCAGGTCGGGTGAATCGACCTTCTCAAAGCGGCCGCGCGCAAATCGGCTGAGGCCGCCGCCGTAGATGCCCACCCAAAGATTGTCCCCTTGCCCTTGTGCGATAGCCGTGATGATGTCGCTAGTAAATCCGTTCTTGGTAGGCAGGAAATTGTGCGCTCCTTCGCCGTCCAGCAGCTCCAGACCTGCGGCTGTTCCCACCCAAAGTTTGCTCCCCAGGGCGCTGTTGCTGGAAGAAGCATCCAGGAACGGTCCGATGGATCTGTTTACCGCACTGCCGCGTGAGGCCACGGCGCTGAACTTACTTCCACGAAGGCGCGCCAGTCCAGACCGCGTGCCGGCCCAAACCGTTCCATCGCGGCTCACCAGTACCGAACGCACGAAGTCGTCGGGCAATCCATCCGCTGAAGTGTACCTGCGCGCCTTTCCGTGCTCAACATGGTTGAGGCCGTCCGGCGTGCCGACCCACATGTCGCCACGCGGGCCGGGAGCGAGCGACAGGATCACCGGGCTGGTCAAACCCGCCGCCGGAACCGGCACGTTTTCCCGGCCGCCCTGCAAGCGCCGCAGACCTTCTCTCCGCGTGCCGTACCAGATCGATCCATCGCTCGCCTGCGCAACGGTCGCGATGCCTTCGCCGGCGGCGGCCGACACTCCTTCAAATTTGCGTGGACGCAGCGCATGCAGCCCCGAGCTTTCCGTGCCGATCCACTCATTGCCTTCGCGGTCCTGGAGAATGGAAAGCACGGACTCCGACTGGAGAGGAGCGCTGCGCCGTACCCGCGCGGCAGCGCCGGGTGCTGCCGTGAACAGCCCCTTATCGGTACCGATCCAGGCGGTCCCCTCGCGATCCACTGACAGGCACTGAATGCGGCTGCCGGCAAGATCCCTGCCAATGCGAAACTCGCGGTGAATGCCGCTTAGAATCTCAGTGACGGACGTTGCTGTCCGCCTCCAAATCGCGCCCCCTGGACCTGCCTGCGCCGGTTCGATCAGATCGTCAGTTTTGTTGAATGCCGCATAAATCGTCGACGTTTTCAATGCAGGTCGGATAACGCGAATATCAAGCATCGGTGCCGCACCATCGCGCAGGCGCGCAAGCATTGTCTCGGAATCGGCTGCCGCCGGTATCAGTAGCCCAGCGCTGCTGAAGCGGGCCGCGCCCATTGCCGTCAAAACAAGAAGTGAGCCGTCCGCATTAACGCGGAGCGACATAATCGAGGACGAGGGAAGCCCGTCCGCTTGAGCAAAGCGGCGTATGGAAGAACTATCCTTGCGGATGAGGCCGTCGGCGGTTCCAAACCAAAGCACACCGTTGGACGTTTCCGCGATGGCGCTTACATCATCGCTGGTGAATGCGGGGAGGTTCTCGTGTGCGTAGACCTTGAAGCCGACAGAGTCAAACCGCGCAACGCCGCCTTCAGTGGCAAGCCAAAGATAGCCGTCATGCGATTGGAATACTTGATGAACACTTGCCTGCGGCAATCCTTCCTCCGTGGACCATGCCTGATGGCTGAGTGGAGTAGAGCGCTCAGCTGAAATTTGGCGGCCCAAAAGAAAACAGAACAAAAGGCACGTAAACGGCGTGCGAACGGGCCACGCCGGCAATGGAGCATGTAGGAGGAATGCAAGAGCCCGCTGCATATTCAACAACCGTCGTCCAGTCATTTTCGTCGATGGAGTGCGGCAAGCCTACCAGCTTCAGTCTCTCCAGTTTGAGTCCGGCTTTAACGAAACCGCGGCTGGAGGCCAGCGCGGCTGGGATCTGCCTGAAATCCTGGCGCGCTTCGGGGCGACAAGCATGACGGAGCTGCGGCTGGCGCTGCCCGACGTTTACTGGAACACCGAGGCAGGAAGCGCATTCGCAAGCGGCGCGGGCGACCTGTCGGCCAGCCTCCAGCAGCAGCTCGGCCTCCTGCGCGGCTTCGCTGTATCCACCATCGCCGCGCTCAGCCTGCCCAGCGGGTCGCGCGGCGTTTCAAGCGGCGGCTACGACGCAACCCTACAGCTGCCCTGGTCCCGCAAGCTCAGCGGCTGGACGGCAGCGGGGATGTTTCAGGTTTCCTGGCCGACTGTGAACGGGGGCACAGCGCGACCGGGCTTGCGACAGCCGAGCTCGACCGCCAGCTTACGGGGGCTTGGGACGTGTTCGGTGAGTACGCCGGAACGTTTCCGAACCGCGGCGGCCCAGGCCACGTCATCGACTTCGGCACCGCCTACAAGCTGACCAGGAACCAGCAGATCGACTTGCGCGGCGGCGCGGGCCTGTTCGCGGTCGCGGTCGAGCACTTCGTCGGCGCGGGCTACTCGGTCCGCTTCAACCTTTATCGCGGCCTGGGCTCGAAGTAGCTTGGTCGGCGGCACTGTATAAGTCAGCAGTAAGCAGTCACCAGGGCAGTTGCAAGCCTGACTGCTTCGCGCTGTATCCAGTAGGCTTTCCCACTGCTGGAGCAAGGCCGTCGATCTATTGCTTGCAAAGCCGCATGCCCGATCTTTGGTGCCGTTGGCTGAATCAGAGGCTGCTAACTCCAACACTCATCCCGTGCCGTAGCTCTTGCGTGGAGATCACGAAGCGCAATACGCGTCCTGCGCTTACCTTGGCGACACCAATCGCACTGTATAGCTGGCCGCTAGAAGACAGCAGGCAGAGCAGCACTACGACACAGGAAATGCGGGCGCGCTGAACATCCGGACCGGGCTCGGATGCCGAACTAGCTTCTTGCCGAGCATATCGGCCGGACTTAAAACCTAAGATTGCATCGATTTAGAATCGTGTTTACGCGACGCAGCGCGGTTGGCTCATTACGGGAGATGAAATGGATTGGATACAGGATCGGATCAATCGTTCGCCGGAGGGTGTCTATAAGAGCTTTCACAAGCTTTGGGCAGAACTAAAGACGCGCATTGAGCAGGACATTTTTGATTTCAATGCAAAAGCTTGTTCCGGCCGCTTTCAAGTGCTCCGCCTCCATCGAAGGAACGACTCTTCACATCACCAAGGTTCCTGCCGATTTTCAAGATGCGGCGATCAGCATACAGTTCAGCATGGATGAGGGCGGCAGCTTTGTGATCGCAGAAGACAGCGTTAAGCGAGTCCGCATAACTTTTACTCCCACCCTCAATGCTTCAGGCATCTGCAAGATGACTATGGGGAGCAGGGTTTTCGAGGTTTGGCAGGTGTCGAAAATGATCCTTGAAGACTTCCTCTTCCCGGAACAAGTAAGTGATCCCGGCAAGCCAACGACTATAACCGGGAGCGGGTACAGTCTCGGCTGAAAGCATACAAGCGACGCGTCACGCTATAACCGCCACCGCACAGAATGTCATAAGGCCTTTGCCCGATGCTAGGCTTCACTGGCTGTTGAGCATGTCCGCGCCCTGGTTGCGGAC
>CAXTUV010000067.1:0-1130 GCA_964247445.1 uncultured Acidobacteriaceae bacterium
GATCATCCCCGAGGTCGCGCGCCCGCCGATCCAAAAACAGGGCCGGGTGCTGATTCGCTTCAAAATCCTACAGGACGGGTCGGTGAAGGAGATGAAGCTGGAAGGCCCGTCGGGAGATGTTTCCCTGGACCGGGCGGCGTGGGGCGGCATCACCGGCGCGGCACCGTTTCCGCCGCTGCCGAAGAACTTCAAGGGGCCTTTTCTGGAGCTCAGGTTTTATTTCCTCTATAACGACAACGCGGGGATCCGGTGAAGGAGCGGCACGAGGTAGAGTTGGCGCGACGGCGTCAGGGGCTCGGGCTGCTGCTGTTGGCCGGGGCGATCTTGGCCGTTGTGCTGCTGCGGGCGGAGAAGGGCTGGGTGTTCCCGGCGGGCTGGTGGCGGTGGTGAGGGTTTCCCTATTTCGCGGTGCGAGTACAAGCAGCGTGAACCGATACAAAGCATACAGGCCCGCGTAGTCCGGGGCCGGCGCGCTCTGAAAACTGCCGCCCTCGCTTGCCTTAAGCCCCGTCGGCTCCCGGCCACTTTCAGATCAGGGCGATGCTTCGATCATGGCCGACACTCGCCTCCCCCTGTCGCTTGTGTTGTTGCCGCTGACGCTTCTCGCGTAGCTCAACGCGGACCGCAAGCTCGCGGACTGAGGACAGCCGGTCGGCTATTTCGTCCGTTGGGCCTGGCGGCGTTGCGCTGCCGTTTACTCAGCCATCCTGAGCTTGTCACCGCACGGGCGGTGTGGAACTATGCCCTTCCAAGAACTGCTGGTAAATGTGTTCGACGAAGCTTTCATCAAGGACGGCTGCGCCTAGGAGCAGCCTGTAGTACAAAGCTCCATACAGAAGATCGATGGCGGCTTCGATGTCTACGTCACCTCGCAAGGATCCTTCCGCGATGGCGGACCGCATGATCTGCCGCACACCCTCCCGTCGCGGATCGAGCCAATGATCCCGGAAAGCAACCGCCAGTTCAGGGTCGGACTGCGCTTCCGCGATAAGGGACCGGATGAGATTACCCCTGGCGCTACGGAAGAATGCTGCCTGCAACGTGAGTTGCAGGCGAAGACGTTGAACAGCAGTTTCTGCTTCGGGGAATGCGGTCTCGTGGCCGATGAGCTGCAGCAGGGCGTCCATCAC
>CAXTUV010000067.1:1140-6462 GCA_964247445.1 uncultured Acidobacteriaceae bacterium
GCCAGTGACGTTAGATAGTCATCTTTCCGACGCCCTACTCCGCAGCAATCTCGTTCATGCTCACTGACCGATAGCCCCGCTCTGCCGTTATTCGCAGGGCAGCTTTCAAAGCCGCAGTGTGCGCGGCCTGATTTCGAGGTCGGCCTAGAGCACCCAAGCTCTCTCCTTCGCGGCAGGAACGATGCATCTTTACGATACCGCAGGTATCATATTACATACAACGATACCTGCGGTATCGATAAGGAGAGCGGATGGACAGGGTGGTTCTCATCACCGGCGTAAGCAGCGGCCTCGGCAAGGCATTTGCCGAAGCCTTGCTGGAAGCGGAGTTCAGGGTTGTTGGTACCGTCCGGAAACAGGAAGCCGTGGAATCCTTCGAGCAGCTTCGGCCGGGAGCTGCGTTTGGACGCGTACTCGATGTGACGGATACGCCCGAAAAGATTAGGGCGGTGGTGGCCGAAGTGGAGCAGAACATTGGTCCGATATACGCGCTCATCAACAACGCCGGCTATGGGCATGAAGGGACTCTGGAGGAGAGCTCCATGGAGGAGCTCCGGCAGCAGTTTGAAGTGAATGTTTTTGGAGCCGTGGCCATGGTGAAGGCAGTTCTGCCCCATATGCGCAGTCGCCGCTCGGGTCGGATTCTCAACGTGACCTCCATGGGCGGTCTGATGACGATGCCTGGTCTTGCTTACTATCACGGGAGCAAGTTTGCCTTGGAAGGGATCTCGGCCTCTCTGGGGAAGGAGGTCAAGCCTTTCGGCATCTTCGTGACGGCGATTGAGCCGGGCCAGTTCCGCACGGACTGGGCCGGTCGCTCGATGGTGCGTTCCGAAAGGACCATCCCCGACTACGACGCCACGTTCGGTCCTATCCGAGAAGCGCGGAAGGCGAAAAGCGGCCGCCAGCAGGGCGATCCTGCGAAAGCCGGGAAGGTGCTCGCTGCGCTGCTGGAAGAGCCGAACCCTCCTGCGCACCTCCTGCTTGGAACCGACGCCACCGAGTATGTGCGCAAGGAACTCGATGCGCTCAGTGCTGAATTTGCGCAGTGGCAGTCCGTGACCGCTTCCACGGACTTTGACCCGATACCGTGAGTGGGCACGCGGCGCATACCCCTATGAACTCCTGCCTGCTGTACGGATAGCCGACACGCAGCAGTCACCTACACCTGCTTCCACCACCTGCCTGTTTGCCAACAACCATTCGCCGGGAACGGAGCACGTCAGCTTTCCTCTCTTTTTCCCGGCGCTTCTGTAAGCAGGCAAGGGAAAGGTGCGCACGATGATCCTTTCCTGACAAGGACGCGCATGGCGGCGTTGCGCGCCGTCACGGCTGCGAGCTTCCGAAGCACGTTAAGGCTGGCGTTGCGGGCCGGGGGAGCGGTTTTAAGCGGCTTGGGGAAAGCGGCGCCGCACCTCCAGATGAATGCGTTCGTGGATTGCCTCAACGCTGCCGTCGGCATTGACAGCAAGGACGCGCTCGGGCTCGCGCAGGGCGATCCGCCGGTAGCCTTCGTGGACCCGCTCGAAGAACGCATGGCTTTCGCGCTCGAACACATCGGACAGCTCTTCGGTGCTGGTTCGGCGGCTTCGGGCGCGCGCCACGCTTTTATCGGGCGCGAGTTCCAGCCAGATCGTCAGGTCGGGCCGCATCTCGCCGATCAGCGCCTGCCGCAGCAGGTGGATTGCGTCGGCCCCAAGCGCGCGTCCCGCGCCTTGGTAGGCCTCGCTTGAGTCGACGAAGCGGTCACACAGCACCCACGCGCCGCGCGCCAATGCGGGGCGGATCAACTCGGCGACGAGCTGCGCCCGCGAGGCAAACATCAAGGCAAGCTCCGCCGAGGGGTCGAGTGTTTTCTTTTCCGCGCCCAAAAGCAGAGCGCGCACCTGCTCACCGAAAGCGGTGCCGCCGGGCTCGCGCGTTTCGACGACCTCGCGGCCTTCAGCCCGAAGCCGGGCGGCCAGCAGGGCAGCCTGCGTGCTCTTGCCGCAGCCGTCCAAACCCTCAAAGGTGATGAACTTTCCCGTGCTCAAAGCTGCGCCGCTTCATCTTCGAGCGGAAGTGTTTCGGCCCTGCCGTCGAGCACGTCGCGCCGCAGCAGCACCCCTTCACAAGTCTTCCACAGCAAACGCAGGTCTCCCTTCAGGCTCATCGTCCCAATGTAAGCAAGGTCCATTTCCACGGTTCCGCGTTTGGAGAGGTTATCGCGGCCGAACGACTTGGACGCGCACGTAATCCCGGGTTTGACCGAATGCAAGCGAAAATCCAGCCGGGACCGCCCGGAAAAGGCGTACAGGTGAGGAAAGCGCGTGCGGGCGTCCACAAACATACCCCGGCATACGGGTGAGACAAATCCGAGGCCGGCGGCAGGCACCATCGGGCATCCACAGTTCAACCGTGTCAGCTTACCAGGAAGCTAACCGCGGCCATACCCATGCGAGTAGCCCTTGATGACTGCGTCCCGATACTCGTTCTTGAAGGCGTCCCGTGGATAGCCTTGCGGCGCGTCCGGCACGTGCTTGTACGTGTTTACCTTGGTGGGGCGAAAGCTGTGACCGTATTCGCGGTCGCTTTGCCCCTGCGCCAGGCCGGCGATCCAGCCCTGGCGAGCGCCGAGCAGCGGACGGTTCCCCTGCTCACGGTAGTAGCTTCCATAGCCCTCTTGCGGCGGTCCGTACTGCCGGTACTGCCCGTACTGCGCGAATGCCGCGGTGCCGGATAGAAGTAAAACCGCTAGCCCTGCAACTGATTTCGTCATTCGACTCTTGTTGTGATTAACCATGACTTGCTCCTAGTTGTTGGCCTATTATCAGGCCGCTTGGTTAGGTACTTCCGTTGACGCGAGCCGAGGGCAGGGCAAGCCAACCGCCGGCGAAGCTCTACGGTTCAGCGCGAAGGCTGGGTTCAACCCCGCCCGCGCATAAGTTTGTGCGTATTACCGTTCCGGCCGGTGTAGGACCGGCTTACCGTGGTCCGTCGAGGAGGTTTGTCCGTTCACGCGCGTTTCGGTGGTGTCGACCGAGCGGTCGCCCGGCGTCTGCGGGGTGGGCGCTATGGTTTGCGCCAAGGTCGCGGTCGCAAAAAGAAGCGCCATTCCTAGTGCGGCAGGCTTGCGATACAGGTCATTGTTGGGAGTCCTTTCCAGGTCTATCGTCGCAACCCTACCCATGCATCAACCCGACAGCTTTCCATGAGTTGCGAGCCGAACAGGAAGGGTGGCGTCGGAGCAGGTTTCTGACCGGAAACAGGGGAGCCGCGAAGCCTCCGGACTGGCCGCATCTTTCTCCCGCGTTCGCCGTCTTGCCAGTTGTCAACGAAGGGAAGTTTCCGGCAGTAAAGAATGCTTCCCGTTCCAGGCAGGAGCGGCGGGCACGATGGCTGGTTTTTACGGGGTGCGATCGTCGCTGAGGAAAGCCGGCTTTGCTGCCTTTACCATGGACCCTTATGCCGCTGGACCGCCGCCTCTTTCTCGCTGTTTCCGCCCGCTGGGGCTTTGCGTCCACGCTGTTTCCGGGCGCGCTGTACACGCTGGCGCAGCAGGCGCCTTCGGGTGCCCGTGTTACGCCGGAGATGATCGCCCAAGCGGCCGCGCTCGCTGGGGAGCCTGGGCAGCGCGCGGCCATGGTGGAGGCGCTCGGCGAGCAGCGCGAAGCGTATGGGGCTATTCGCGCGCTGCACTTACCGAACTCGGTCGCGCCGGCGTTTGTGTTCGACCCGCTGCCGCCAGGCGCGCGGCTCGACACGGAAAAGCTGCCCGCCGTGTACAGCACGCTCCAGTCCGCGCGCCCGGCGACCGCGCACGTCTCCGTCCAAGTTGAGGAGCTCGCATTCCTTTCCGTCATGGAGCTCGGGGTGCTGGTCCGGCAGCGGGAGGTCAGCTCCGCCGCGTTGACCGAGATGTATCTCAACCGTTTGCAGCGCTACGACCCCCTGCTGCACTTCGTCGTGACTCTTACGCCCGAGCGCGCGATGGCGAAGGCACGCGCCGCCGATGCCGCGCTCGCGCAGGGGCGCTATCTCGGCCCGCTGCACGGCCTGCCCTGGGGCGCGAAAGACCTGCTCGCCGTCAAGGGCTACCCGACCACTTGGGGCGCGGGCGGGTTTGAGCACCAAACTATTGATGAAGATGCGACGGTGGTCCAGCGACTTGACGCAGCCGGAGCCGTGCTGGTCGCGAAGCTCACGCTGGGCGCGCTCGCGATGGGCGACGTGTGGTTTGGCGGGCGCACCCGCAACCCTTGGAACCCGAAGCAGGGCTCGAGCGGGTCGTCAGCCGGGCCGGCGTCCGCCACGGCCGCCGGGTGCGTGGCCTTTTCAATTGGGTCGGAAACGCTGGGTTCGATCTCGTCGCCGTCCACGCGCTGCGGAACAGTCGGGCTGCGGCCGACCTTCGGCTTTGTCCCGCGCACCGGAGCCATGGCCCTGAGCTGGACCATGGACAAGCTCGGGCCAATCTGCCGCGGCGTGGAAGACTGCGCGGCAGTGCTCGCGGCCATCTATGGGCCGGATGAGCAGGACTTATCCGTTAAGCCCGCCGCCTTTCACTGGAATGCCGAGGCGGACTGGCGCAAGCTGCGGGTGGGCTATCTGGCGAGCGCTTTTGAGGAGCCGAAGCCTGAGCCCGCCGCCTCCACCGGCAAGGAGGCAAGCGCGCCGCGCACGGAGGCTGAACAGAAAGCCGCGGCGGCCCGCGCCGCCAACGATGCCCGCCATCGCTATGACCACCGGTATGACGCGGCCGCGCTTGCCGCTTTGCTAAAGATGGGCGTGGAGCTTGTCCAAATCGAGCTGCCCAAGCTGCCCTACGCCGCGATGGTTCCGCTGCTCACCGCCGAGGCCGCCGCGGCTTTTGACGAGCTGACCATCACCGGCCGAGACAAGCTGCTGACCGCGCAAGGCCCGTACGACTGGCCGAACAGCTTCCGCGTCGCGCGATTCTACCCGGCGGTTGAGTACATCCAGGCCAATCGCGCCCGCTCGCTTGCGATCGTGCAGGTGTCGCGGCTCTTCGACAGGGTGGACGTGATCGTCGCGCCCAGCGGCGGGGAGCAGCTATTGGCAACCAACCTGACCGGGCACCCGGCCGTGATTGTACCGAACGGCTTGCGCGGCCCGGAGGCGCCGCGGCCCCCGCAAACCGACGCGGGCGACGATGACTCGATCGGCGGCCCGGGTACACCCGTGAGCTTGACCTTTCTAGCGGCGCATTATCAAGAAGCGAAGGCGCTTCTGCTGGCCCGGGCTTATGAGCAAGCCACCGGCTTCACGCAGCTGCACCCTAAGCTGTAAAGGCCCGCTGAACGGTGCGGCACTCTTCTCGAA
>CAXTUV010000067.1:6516-10237 GCA_964247445.1 uncultured Acidobacteriaceae bacterium
CTCCCAACCTGCAGTGCACTCGCTTCGGGACAGGATTGGCATTCGCTAGGATCAGAACGCGGCTGCCGTCTGTATTTTCAGCCGCGACATGTGTCACGCCCATCACTTCACCCGAGGAGGCAAATACCCGCGCGCCGCTCCGCATGTGCCTGGCGAAGTGCATGAAAGCCCGGTACTGCCCGCTGTATGCCAGCTTTTCGGTTTCTGTGTTGACCGTGACGAGCCCGCCGCACCGGAACGGCCCGATATTCGGCTGGCCCTTTTCGTTCAACAGCAAGTTCCAGCAAATGATGCAACGTGCCCAATTGCGCAAGATGCCGGTAAATTCCGTACCCCAGCGGGTCCACTCCGTCGCATAGCGTGGATTCTCCACATCCGGGCCGCCCTCGGTCCAGTAGGCGTGCTTATATGGAAATGCTTCTTGGACGCGGGTCATCGCGTCGGGCGATCCGACATAACCTTGCCAGGCAATGCCATCGACGTACTTGTAAACGCCCGCATCGCTCAGCTCATCCAACGCCCGACCCCATAGATTGTAGTTATGGTCGATGATCCAAATCTTGGTATCGAGCGACAGCTTTTCGAAGGCCGGCCCTAAGTGGTCGCTGACAAAACCCATCTCGAACTGCTGGCCCCAGAGAGCCTGCGGCATGGAGCCGTTCTGGTGAGTATCGGACTCGTTCTGGATGCTGACTGCTCGGATTTTGACGCCAGCCGCCTCGTAGCCCTGCACAAACTTTACAAAGTACTGGGCATAGGTGGCAAAGTAGGTGTCCAGCATCGCCCCGCCTATCAGGGATTTGTTATCTTTCATCCAACCCGGCGGCGACCAAGGCGAGCCCAGCAGGTATAGGTTGGGACAAGCCGCTGCCGCTTCCCGCAAAACCGGCAGGATATACGCGCGGTCGTGCTCGATGGAGAAATGCTGCAAATTCGGGTCCGGATCGCTTGTGTCGTCGTAACTGTAAGCCGAGCGTGAATAATCACTCGACCCGATCGGCACTCGTCCTATTGAAAGTCCGAGCCCGTCGGCTCCGTACAAGTCCTGCAATAGTGCTTGTCGCGCATTCGCAGGTTGTTGACTCAGCAGCCAACAAGAAGCATCCGTAAACGCGCCGCCGAAGCCGAGAATCTCCTGAAAACGTAGGCTTGGGTCAAGGTCGATGCTTTCGGCGGAAGCTTCCTTCCACGGCTGCCACGCGGACGGGACCGGACTTGGCTCGTGCAGCTTGCCCGGCGCGGTCACCCAAGCGCGCACCGGCTTGCTTTCAGTTCCACGCGCCCGCGCGGCCAGCAGAGCCGCCCCAAGACCACCCACAAACGCGCGCCTGTCCCAACCGCTCATGCGCCCCTCCACGAGCGAGCCCGCGCCCGTTCGTCAGCCGCAAAGCTAACACTCCCGCAATAGAAAAACCAGGGCAGCCATTCGCAGTAGGCGCGAGTCCATGGGGTGACGGGAGTGCAAACGAAAGTGTCTTGACACCTCCATCTAAGTTCCTGTTCCATGGCGTATGCCAGGTAAATGTTTTCTAAAACCTAGCCGGACCGGGTAATGCTGATCGGCAGCTTCACCGCCCAGAAGCGGATCGCGGCTGACGGCAGCCCCCTTTGGAGGCCGTCGTGACGCGCATGGGCAAGCAGGTGTTGGTAATGCTGACGATCGGCTTTGGCTGCAGCCTAGTCGGCGCAGCGCAAACCAGCGGAGGCACGATCGCGGGCAGCGTGGTGGACCCGAGCGGCGCGCTGGTTCCGCATGCTTCGCTGCACGCGAGCGGAGTGGATACAGGCTCCACCTACGATGCGGTGACCACTTCGGCAGGGGACTTCCATTTCCCGCAGATGCAGCTTGGCCGCTACGACATCAAGGTTACCGCGCCCGGCTTTCGGGATCAGCTTGTGGACGGCGTCTTGGTAACCACCGGCAATGTCGCGCCTGTGAACGTTCATCTGGAGGCGGGCTCCGCGACTGAATCGGTGACCGTCAACGAGAGCTCGCCGGTGGTGGAAACAGAAAACTCGGAAGTAAGCAACACTGTTTCAAGCCGGCAGATTGTTGAGCTGCCTCTCAGCCTTGGCGGCCAGGGGGCAACGCGATCGGTTGAGGCGTTTATCTTTCTTGCGCCTGGAACTATCGGACCCGGCACGGCCGGTTCGACTTCGGGCGCGTTTCAGGCCAAGACTGCGGGCGGCCAAAACTTCGGCACTGAGGAGTTGCTCGACGGCATCAGCGTCCGCCGTCTCGACAGCGCCGCCGCCTTCGACGAGCATGCACCGAGCGTGGAAGCGCTTGATGAACTAAAGGTGACAACTTCGATCATTCCAGCGACCCTGGGCCGGACTTCGGGCGGCGTTGAAAATTTCAGCACACGGGGCGGCACCAACAAATATCACGGCACTGGATTTGAAATCTTCCAGAACGAAGACCTGAACGCCAACACTTACTTCAACAAGCTTTTTCTTTCCGAAGGTGGCGACCCCGCGAACCTGCAACGGCCGGTCGACAAACGCAATGACTACGGCGGCACAGTCGGCGGTCCCATTCACATTCCGTATCTCTACAACGGACACGATAAAACTTTCGGCTTTTTCTCGTATGAACAGTTTCGGGAGTCGCAGTCTGGAGTTGCAGTTAGTGCTGTGCCGACGCCGGCTGTACGCGCCGGCGACTTTTCCGCGCAGCTTACCGCGACGCCGGACGGCAACACGATCGACTGCACCGGGCGCCAGGTTTTCCGGGGCGCGATTCTCGACCCGGCGACCACCTCCACCGTGTTCAACCCCCGTCTCCGGTCCGTGCAGCCCTGCCGCAATCCGTTCCCCGGTAATCAGATTCCTACAGCGCGTTTCAGCCCGACGGCGAACACGATTCTGAACTACCTGCCGCTCCCAAATCAGGGAACGCCGGGGCAGACGACGCAAAATTATACGTACAGCTCCAGCTTCCCGGTCCTGAACACGCTCTTCACCATCC
This sequence comes from uncultured Acidobacteriaceae bacterium, assembly GCA_964247445.1. Lineage (GTDB taxonomy): Bacteria > Acidobacteriota > Terriglobia > Terriglobales > Acidobacteriaceae > EB88. Next base: position 9,488 of record CAXTUV010000067.1, read on the forward strand.
GCGTCGACCATAACCTGAGTGAACGCTCGCATATTTTTGTTATCTACTCGGACCGGGACAACGACATCCGCAACGGGTTTCCGCCGTACCCCGGCCCGGGCGGCGGCGTGCAGCTGCAGCACGCTTACCAAAAATACCTCCGCTTCGGCAGCGACTTCGCCGCCACGCCCACGTCATTCAACCACTTCATCATCGGGCTTAACCGGCTGTACCAGCTCAACACAGCCGCCTCGGTGGGCGGCGCACCGGACTATGACGCGCTGCTCGGCATTCGAGGTGCGAGCGGCCCTGCGTTCCCTTCCATCTCTTGGGCCAGCACCTTTGTGCCTACGTACAACAGCCTGGGCTATAACAACGATTCCATCCAGCCGGTAAACACCGCCGAGGTAGCGGACACGTACACCTTGGTCCTGGGCCGCCATACTTTCAATTTTGGACTGGATTTCCGGAAGGACCAGTTCACCAATGAGGACCGGGGCGCGAACTCCGGCAGCCTCACTTTTTCTCAGTTCCAAACCGCCGATGCGCCGAACACAACCGCGACCGGCGACGGATTTGCCAGCCTGCTGCTCGGGCAGGTGAACACCGGCAGCATTGGGATTCAAAGCCGCGCACCGCGCTTCGGTCAAAATTATTTCGCGGGCTTTCTCCAAGACGATTTCAAGGTCACCCGCAACCTGCTCCTCAACCTGGGTCTGCGCTACGATGTGGACCAGCCGCGCAGCGAGGCGCACGGCAACGTTTCCAACT
>CAXTUV010000068.1:0-10226 GCA_964247445.1 uncultured Acidobacteriaceae bacterium
CAAGGTCATCAGGTCGGCATAGGAAACCAACCACCGATCTTGCGAAAGAAGAGTCTCGCGTCGGCTGCGGCGTACTTTCCTGCTCGACGCGGGGGCTTGTTCCCTTTCACTCATCGTGCCGCCGCCCTTGCCGGAACTTTCGCCTCCAACGGCGCGATACTGGCCGGCGCGCGCTCCCCGGCCAGCGCTTCCATGCGCTCCCGCAACATACGTGTGCTCGCGCCTTCCGCGATGGCCAGCACGCCTTCCACTGTAAGCTCACGCAGCCTCTGTGCTTCTCGGGCACGGCCACGCAGCTTGCCCGCGACAGGCAGAAAAAGCAGGTTTGCGAAACCGACGCCGTATAAGGTAGCGACAAACGCTACAGCGATTCCCTGCCCGATTTCACGTACATTATCCAAATGTTGCATCACTTGAATGAGTCCAAGCACAGCGCCTAAAATCCCGATTGTCGGCGCGAAGCCGCCTGCCGCCTCCCATCCCCGCGCCGCGCGTTCTTCCTGCTCCTCCTGCGTGATCGAATCCAGCTCCAGGATTTCCCGAGCTTGCCGGAAGGGCACGCCGTCGATCGCGAGCATCAAGGCTTTGCGCAGAAACGGGTCGTCAATCTTTTTCAGCTCCGGGTCGAGCGACACCAGCCCCAGCCGCTTAGCCTGCATCCCGTAACGCGAAATCTGCTCCATGCGGCTTCGAAACTCTCCTGGAACGCGCGCGAACGCCGTCCGGAACGCCCGCAATGCCTGCCGCACCACAGTCTGCGGGAACTGCACCAGCACCGCGCCCAATGTGCCGCCCAGCACGATCAGCGCCGCCGTCGGCTGTACGACTTGCCCGAACCGTCCGCCTTCAAGCGCGAACCCGACCGCAATCGCCGTTGCCGCCACGGCCAGCCCGCCTGCCGCGCTCTTCTCAATCTTCCTCATCTCTTTCCTCATCGACCGCGTGCGCTGAAAACTTGAGCCGTCTTACACTAGGGCAGGCAGCCGGACCCCAAGTTCCCGTCCGGCTGCCTGTATCGCATCATCCATCGGAAACAGTTCGAGCGCACGGACAACTATTTCCATGGCTGCCTCCTGATTCCCGATTTGGCACAAAATGGCCGTATGTCTCAAAAAGGAACGTGGCTCCGGCTTCAAGGCGGCAATCCGCTCCGCCGCTTCCGCAGCTCGTGCTAGGTCGCCTGTCGCCACGGCGGCTTTCAGCGCCAGCTCATGCAGAGGCAGGAGCTCGGCATCAAGCAGGAGCCCGGCCTCAATAAGCCGCAGCGCCTCCGGCCACTGCCGAATCTGCGCATGGAGCTCCGCCGCGCGCAGGTACGGGAATGCTTCCCCATGCGCCTCCGCTTGCGCCTCGGCGCGCCCAATCGCCCGCCGCATTCGTGCCAACCCTCCATGCTGGTCGCCGCATTCCATTTCAACAATCGCCAGCTCCGCCTCGATTGAGATTGACTGGGGCATCCGCGCATGTGCCTCCTTGAATGCTCGACGCGCAGCCGTCCAGCGCTGAAGAGCCCCCAGCACTTCGCCTTGCAACTCTGCGCGTTTCCCCTCGTAATGGGTTTTTTCAGGGATTTGCCCGAGTGCTACCAGCGCCGCTTCAAACTGGCCCAACTGCCGCAACGCCGAAGCCATATACATCCAGAGCGCCTGGTCCTTGCTCCCGAGCGCGGCCGCCCTCAGAAAGCATTGCAGGCCTTCCTCGTGCTTACCCTGCCAGGCACACAGCGCATCACCATATTGGAGTAGAACCTGCGCGTCGTCCGGTCGCTCCGCAGCCTTTTTCGCGAGCAGATCGTGGTACAGTTCCCGCTTACGTTTCATTCCGGCCTCGTCGATTAGGTACCAGCCGAAATGGTGAATGAAGAAACCTGCCCGCGCGATCGGGCGCTCTAACTGTAGCAGCCGATACTCAACCTGCTCATGCACATGGCCGACGTAGTACACAGCCGGATCTCGCCGAAACAGCCGAACTACCTCGCTGGGTACATACGCGGTCGCCTCGGGTGCTCGCGGGTGTTCCTGCCCGGCCGGCACTGGCGAAGCTCCGGTCAGCGGCTGATCCCACGGCTTTAGGTAATTGCGAACCGGTGTAATATAGCCTTCCGCCCGAGGGCAGGCCAGCTCGGCCCGAATCCAAGCGTGCGCTGCACGGTCCAGCTCCTCGTCCGCGTCAAGCACCAGCACCCAATCCGTTCCGATCGCTTCCAGAGCCGCGTTGCGCGCCGACGCAAAATCGCCTTGCCAGGGGAACTCGACCACATCAGCGCAGCACGCTCGTGCGACGGAACGCGTCGCATCACTCGATCCGGTATCGACAACCACTACAGCATCCACCAACCCTGCTGCGCTTTGGAGGCAGCCTTGGATTGTCTTTACCTCATTCTTTGCGATTACACACAGCCCTAATGTTGGCCTCACAGGCCTCCTTGCTGCATTCGGTAGAAGCACTTGCACGTACCGGGCCAACCCTGAGCAGTTCTATCCCGCTTTCATGAGCAGGAGATGAGAAACCGAACCACGAAAAAAAGAGAAGAAAAAGCGATTTACCCCTGAACAGAATTTCCTGAAATGCCGATAGATGGTTTGCAAGCAAATGCAGCCGCGGCATAGGCAAAGCGCAACAGGCAAGCCGAGTGCCGGCAGACGTACCCACCTCAAGGAGCGAACTACCCATGTCTCTCGGCATTCTGAACAACATCTCCGCCCTGACCGCGGAAAATTATCTCAATATCACCACGCAGCAGGCGAACAAGAGTCTGCAACAGCTCGCCTCCGGCTCACGTATCAATTCAGGTGCCGATGACGCTGCCGGTCTTGCTATCTCCGACGGCTTGAACGCGAACGTAGCCGCCCTCAACCAATCCAGCCAGAATGTGACGGACGGCATCGGCCTACTGCAGACTGCGGACGGCGCACTTTCCCAGATCACCTCGTTACTGAATCGCGCTGTAACGTTGGCGACTGAAGCATCCAACGGTACGGTTACAGGAAACCAGTTCACAGCGATTAATGCTGAGTACGGCGCGATTCAATCGGAAATCAACAGCATCGGAGCGACGACTAACTACAACGGTAAGGCGATCTTCGGCACGACTGTAAGCATTTTTACAAGCGACGGCACCTCTAGCGGAGTTAACATTGTCACTGCAGGCGTCGCGACTATCAGTGTTGCGTCGCTCTCATTAACTACTCAGGGAGCTACTACTGGTCTCGACAGTGGGACCGATGCAAAAGCTGAGCTCCAGAAGATTACCGCCGCCATCAGCACAGTATCCCTCCTGCGTGGTACGCTGGGCGCGAATGTGGAGCAGCTTCAGGCAGCATCGGCGGTTGCCACCACGGAATCGCAGAACTTGGCCAGCGCTTCCAATGACATCCGTTCTGCCGATATCGGTCAGACCGTCGCCGAAGACACCAAATATTCGGTGCTTGAGCAGACCGGTATCTCAGCCCTACAGCAAGCCAATCAGCAATCACAATCCGTTCTGAAGCTTCTCCAGTAATAGGTTGAAGAGGGCGCCCAGGAGGCCGCCCTCTTCTCATCCCGATTTATAGATGGTCCGCGCGTCTCTGCTCTATCAGTCTACGAGTCAGAGCATAACGCCGATTTCAACCCTCGCTGAATCAGCAAATCTGAATCTTACCGGACGACTCAGGAGCGTTTGCAGGAGTACCGTATCCACATCCGCACTCAGCTCGCTCCTGAGCTCGCTTAACAACGGCAACAGCGGGTTCGATGTCACCTCGGCGGTTGCTGCTGTCATTGCGGCTGAGCGGCAGCCGGAAACGCTGCTTCAAAACCAGCAGACTGCTCTCAACGCCCAGGCCTCCGCCCTCCAGCAATTGGGGTCGCAAGCTTCCTTGCTTACTACAGCCCTTCAGGCTTTGGGTGATGATGCCGGCACGCTCAGCGACGCCAGTGCGACCTCGTCCGACACATCCGTTTTGACGGCGACAGCTGCTCCGGGCACCGCTGCGGGTACGCATACCGTTGTTGTACAAAGCCTCGCCGCGACCGGGTCCGGCTACTCCGCCGAGCAGTCGAGCAATTCGGCCACGCTTGCTTCCGGCGACTTTGACCTTGTAGTTGGCGGGAAAACAACCCACTTCACCACAGGCAGCGGCAACGGAAGCGACGACACGCTGAATGAGCTTGCGGCATCAATCAACGCCGCCGGCGTCGGAGTGAATGCAAGCGTGGTGAACGACGCGAACGGCGCGCGTTTGGCCCTCGTCGCGCAATCCTCCGGTACGGCGGCGGATTTCACCATCGCGAACGACACCTCAGGCCTCCAACTCACTAAGGGTACGGCAGGCGCGGACGCCTCCTTAAAAGTGGACGGTGTCCCTGTCACGAGCGCAACCAATACAGTAACCGGCGCAGTAGCAGGTCTTACCCTCTCCCTGCAAAGCGTAAATCAGAATGCGGTTACGGTTTCCACCGCACCTGACACCAGCGCCATTACAACCGCTGTGTCAAGCTTTGTTTCCGCCTACAACACCATCATCCAAAATTTAAACTCCCAATTTACTTACAACTCAAATACGAAGACGGAAGGGACGCTCGGCTCAGACAGCGTGGCGCGCTCGCTCCAAAGCGACGTCCTCAGCGCGACGAATCTGAACATCGGTTCGGGCGCGTACTCCACTCTTGCATCGATCGGGATCTCCACCCAGCAAGATGGCACCCTCAGCCTGGACTCGTCGAAGCTGAACGCAGCTCTTTCTAGCAACTTTTCGGGGGTTGTCGCCTTTTTTCAAGGCACGATTTCAAGCTCCGCAACCACCCCGGGCTTTGCAACCAGCTTTGCCTCGACCCTGAGTAACTACACCGACGCGACACAGGGCGCATTCACCGTCGACCTGAAGAGCATCAGCAATGAGTATAAGGACTTAGGGAATCAGATCGACGATTTTGAACGCTACATCGCCTCACAGCAGACGCTGCTCACCACCGAGTACAACAACGCCAACATCGCCCTACAGCAGCTTCCGCAGCAAATCAAACAAGTTCAGGCCATCCTGGGCGACAACTCTTCGAGCAGTAAATGACTCCCACACCTCCCGCCCTAGCCTACCGTCGCGCAGCCGCCCAGCAAGCTTCCGTGGTCGGCCTCGTCATCGCTCTTTATGACACCCTTGCCGGCAATCTCCAGCGCGCCTCCGAAGCCATGCTTCGCGGTGACCTTGAGCAGCGCGGGGAACAACTGAAACACGGCTTTGCCGTTCTCACGCAGCTGGTAACTCTTATTGATACCGACCGCGGCGGTTCGACCGCGCTTCACCTACAGCGGTTTTACGCGCACCTGCGGCAACAAATGCTGCGGGCACAGTTTGAACAGGATCCAGCTATTTTAGATTCTGCCCAAGCGCTTGTGCTTGATGTCCGCGGTGCCTGGCAGGAACTGGATTTCCGCTCACCAAGTACCGCGGAAAGCTCCGCGGCTCCCGGCGCAAGGAACCAATCTGCTCCCCTAAGTTTCCGAGCTTAGGAGCGGTTCGGATTCATGTAGGCGGCTTTGGCCACTCTCTTTCGATCACCTCGAAGCGGGCTTCACCTGGACTTCACCGAGTAGGCGAATGATGAATTAATCCAACTCCGGTTCAAAGCGCTTGAACTCAGCAGCTCGAGAGCCTACCGACCGGCAAGCGATGCGTGTGCCTCGCGGGCCCGTTGCACAAAATCTTTGATCTTGCCCGGGTCTTTCCGCCCGGGTGACTGCTCGACTCCGGTCACGACATCGACGCCCCATGGCTGCAGCGCCATAACGGCTTCCCCAACGTTCTCTGGGGACAGGCCACCGGCAACGATCAGCTTCAGGTCTGCAACGGAGTCAAAAGCAGGGCGTGCCGACTCCCAATCAAAGCTTACCCCTGTGCCGCCCTGAGAGTGAGTAGTCCGGGAATCAACAAGAACCCTGTCGCACGTCTCGGCACGGAGCGGCTCCAGCCTTTGGACGGTCAACTTTTCCCCAGGGCTTAATCGGATGACTCGAAGAAGCCGGAACCCAGGAACCGAGTTGAAATGCAGGTGTAGGCGCTGCTCCAAGCCCGGCTCGCTGGATACATGCAGCTGCACACCAGTAAGCCCGGATTCCTGAACAGACCTGACTACAAAGTCGAAACTCGGGTGCACAAACACGCCATACTTCTCAACCTGGTGCGGTAACGCGTGTGTAATTGCCGCCGCTTGAGCGATCGAGACCTGCCGGGGGCTGGGCGCGAAAACGAACCCGAGCGCGTCCGCACCGGCCTCAACTGCCGCTTCCGCATCGCCCAACGAAGTCGTGCCGCACATCTTTACCCACATGCCCTTACTCCGCGGCAACCGGCGCGAGCAAAGCCGCCAAAGCCTCGCCTGGGTCAGGCGCGCGCATCAATAATTCTCCAATAAGGAACGCATGAAAGCCTGCCCTGCGCAACTCAGCGATGTCAACCCGCGATCCGATCCCACTTTCTGCTACCCAAACGGCACCTTCAGGCAGGTTCGCCGCCAGCTCCAGAGAGGTTTCGAGCCGTACTTCAAATGTGGCGAGGTCGCGATTATTCACGCCATAGGCATCGCAGCCCAACCCGGACACCCGCGCAAGCTCCTCGGCGGTATGGATTTCACAAAGCACATCAAGCTCCAGAGCGTGCGCCTGCTCGGTAAACTGCTCCAGTTCCTCATCCGACAATGCAGCGGCGATCAACAGAATCGCATCCGCCGCGTGAGCGCGAGCTTCCAGTATTTGGTACTGGTCAACGATAAAATCTTTGCGCAAGCATGGCAGACTGCTCGCCTCTGAGGCCTGCTCCAAATACTCAAGATCTCCCTGAAAAAACGGCTTATCGGTAAGTACGGAAAGAGCAGCCGCGCCTCCCGCACGCAATCGCAGGGCTAACTGAACAGGTTCAAAGTGCGACCGGATCACGCCCTTTGAAGGGGAAGCTTTCTTGATTTCAGCGATCACAGCAGGCCCATCCAGGGAGCGCGTACGCAGAGCACGGGCAAAACCGCGCGGGGCGTGGGTGCTCGCCAGGCGCTCCAGCTCAGCCGAGCTGACTAAGGCTTTTCGTGACATGACGTCCGCCCGCGTTCTGGCAAGAATGCGCTCAAGATGCATGACCTAAGTATACGCAGACGGAAATTGGCGTAGACGGGCAGGTCTGACTCTGAAACAGCTTTCATTTACCTTCTACCAGCAGCCTTCTTGAAACAGCCGAACGCACGTAAACGTCTGCCGCGAAAGTAGTTACCTACTTGACCTATATCTATCTAGAACCGCTATGGTAATTTTTGGCAGGCTTATATCTACTTTTGAAACATACCTAACCGCTGAGTTCGCGCATCGGCTTGGCTGCCAGCGGAAGAAAGCTGTGACTATGGGAACAGCTACAATCCTTCTCCTGATTGAGGAGACGCGCCAACTAGGCTGAAGGAGCTCAGCGAGGATTACCGGATGAGTGATGGACAGCGCCGGCTCTTCCTGAACCTCCAAACGGGAAGCAGCGGCGGGTACGACAAACGGGCTTCCTCCCCGCAGTGGCCTCTGGGTCGGTCGGCGTCAAGTCGGGCTGAATGTCCCGAAATGTCCAGTGGGACAGACCGGAACAGAAACGTTTGCTTCCGACGGGGGAAGAACTCGACGGGCCGAGCCCTCGACGGCTGCGGCGCTGTAAGCATACGAAGCGAACTGCTTTCATAGCGGCTTTCGTGCCTCCGGGAAGGACGGGGGACCGCTATCTTGAGGTTCCAACTCCACCCCCGAGGTCTCCGCAACTCCTCCATATTTGAACAACTCTTCAAGCGATGTGATGACCTCCTGCGCATGACCAATTCGTTCACCGAGCCTGAGTACATTGAGCAGACCTCCTGGCTGCTGTTTCGCAATATCTCGACGCCCTGAGGCAGGACCGCGCCGGACGGGCTGAGCTCGACGGCGCGCCGCACTCCTTTCTCCTCAACCTACCTCACCGCCGGCATAGCTGGGCCGCGCCGCTTACTGCTGAAAGCATGCTCGATCATGATTGGCCTCGGGCGAGCGATGACTTGCGCGAGTTCGTCAACGCGGAGCTGTTCCTGTATTCAAAGGGCTTCAAGCAGCGGGCAAGCCGGTCCGACACGATCAAGTACAAGATTGAGAAAATTCTCGGGTTGCTTAAGCACAAGCTGCAGTCCGGCTCCAACCTCCGCTAAGTCACCGGGCACGTCGATACCCTGCGCTTCGGCTTGCAACGCGAGAAGCATGAACTGTACGAAGCCTCTATCCGCAAAGCGGGCAACGCCGGGCTCGACGGCGCGCTCGGCTTGACGGGCTTCCTGTGCGAGGCATTTGCGCGCATGCTGCCCGAAAGTAATGTCGCGACTCGTGACAGGCTGTAGACCGGAACTTTTTACGAGCAGGAGAAGAAGCCGCTCCCTATGTGATCCTGCACGGCATCGAGGCGGTAAATCTAGTCCACGCAAACACGCTCAAAATCAACCAAATGATGTTGAGGAACGCCATCGGCGTCGATGTGGTCCTAGCCAATCCGCCCTTCGGCGGGCGCGCGGCAGGCTGAGGAGTTACGCCAAGCCTCGCGGGTGCTGCGCGAATACCGCATCACCGAGGAAGGCTGCTCGGCGCAGGCCGTCGCACGGACTCCGAGATTGCCGACTACGTGCTGGTCCAGCAGAAACGCAAGCTGGCCGCGATGGAAGCCAAGCGCGAGGAGCTTTCCGAAGGCGTCGTATAGGCGAAGGCGTACACCGCGAAGATGGCCGTTCCGTTCGCCTATGCAATCAATGGGCGCGCTCCATGGCATCGACATGGCGACCGGCGCGGAAGGCCCGGCCGATGGGTACCCGACGCAGGACGAGCTCTGGCATAGCACGTTTCTCCGCCCCAACCCTTGACGCGACTGCTTCGCCCAGGTCCCGTACGAGGACCGCTCCGGCAGCCGGCAGATGCGGTAGCACCAAGCTACCGCCCTCGAGCGCGTGCAGGATGCCGCCGCGAACGGCCGCACCCGCATCCTGCTGACGCTCACGAACGGTACCGGCAAAACCCCAATCGCCTGGAAGCTGTTCCACGCGGAATGGAACCTCTGCGGCGAACCCACGCGCCGGCCGCACATTCCTGTTCCCCGCCGCTCGCAACCTGCTCGCGAACCAGACCTACAGCGCGTCCTCTATCGCCGACAATGAGCCCGCCCGCGTTAAGCCTGAGAAATCCGCAAGTCCGTCCGGGTACCGACCAACTTCAGCGTTCTTTTCACCATTTTCCAGACCTCCATGTCGAGCCAGGGCGAACCGTGCTTCGGCCAGTACCCGCCCGGCTTCCTCAACTGCATCATCGTGGACGAGTGCCACCACGACGGCGCGCACGACGGGTCTACCTGGCGCGGCATAATTGACTATCTCGCACCCGCTATGCAGCTCGGCCTGACCGCCACGCCCCGCCGCGAGGACACTGTTTACACCCACTGCTACTTGCGCGATTTGGCCGGCGCCGGACACGCGGGCGAAGCTCCTTCGGAACCTCGAAGGCCACAGCTTCGACAGCGTCCAGCTCATGAAGGTGCAGCGCGCGCCGCCGAGAACTCCAACCTTCACGACGTGCTCGCTTCTCTTGCGCAGGGCGCGGCGGAGAAGCTAGACCCACGCTCGCCGCGACCTTTCCCGAGAAACAGCGGGCTTTCTGGAGTCGGCCGAATCGCTTCACCCTGGCGATGCCATGCGCCCGCTCGCTTGGACTGCCTACGCCTTGGCCGCCGTTGGCAGCCATTTGTCTGCCGGGCTCGCGGCTGCCGCTGCTGCGTCGCCCTGCTCTACGCCGGCCCGGTCTTCCTGTGTCGGCACTGCCCAAACCTCACGTTCCGCTTCCGTCGATTGGACCCGCATGACCGCGAGCTCCTGTGCGCCGAAAGACTGCGGGCGAGGCTCGCTTCGGCCATTCCCGCCCCGCTTCTGCTGCGGCCCAAGGAATGCATTACTGGACCTACACGCGCAAGGGTGCCGCGATTGTCGCCGCCTCTGCTGGCTTCCCGCACATATCTTCTGCGATTGCGGGAGAAAGTGGGCTTTAAACTTGGCCCATGCGGCGTTTGCTGGGCTTTCTGCTGGTGCTGGCGGTACTTGCTGGGGCGGGGTGGTGGATATTCACGCGGCCATATGGGCCAGGGCGCGAGATTTTTGTCGAGATCGCGCCGGGAACGGGGACGCGGGCGATTGCGCGGGCTTTGGCCTCAGCCGGGGTGATCCGC
>CAXTUV010000069.1:0-7058 GCA_964247445.1 uncultured Acidobacteriaceae bacterium
GTGTCGCCTCGCCCAGGCCCATGTTCAACACGATCTTCTCGATACGCGGAACCGCCATCGTATTCTTGAGCCCCAGCTCTTTTTGGAGCGCCGGCTTCAACTCGGCGAGGTACTTTTCTTTCAATCTTGCCGCCATCTCGCTCCTACCTTTTCACCGGCAGCGGCTTATCGCACTTCCGGCAAATCCGTGTCTTTGTCTCACCCTCGAAGCGGAAGCCGATGCGCGACGGCCCGCAATCCGGGCAGACCAGCATTACATTGGAAATGTGAATCTTGGCTTCCTGCTCGGCCACGCCGCCCTTGATGTTGCGCTGCGGGTTCGGCTTCACGTTCTTCTTCACCACACGGATGCCCTGCACCAGCAGCTTTTCCTCGTCCGGGAACACCCGCAGAACTCGACCCTGCCGTCCACGATCCTTCGCGGAGCCGGTCATCACCTGCACTTGGTCGTTACGTTGTATCTTCAATCCGGCCATTGCCTTCAACCTTCCTAGATAACTTCCGGCGCCAGCGAAACAATCTTCAGAAACTTCTTGTCGCGCAGCTCGCGCGCCACCGGCCCGAAGACGCGCGTGCCGACCGGCTCGCCTGCTTCATTGATCAGCACACCGGCATTCGAATCGAAACGGATATACGTCCCATCCCTCCGCCGAACCTCCTTGCGCGTCCGCACGATCACGGCTTTGACGACCTTGCCCTTCTTGACCTGACCGTCGGGCGAGCTTTCTTTCACCGCCGCCGTCACCACATCCCCAAGTGAGGCGATCTTGCCGACCCCGCCGCCGAGCGGCAGAATTACCTGGAGCTTGCGGGCGCCGGAGTTATCGGCCACCTCGAGCATCGTTCTCATCTGCACTGCCATCGCCTGCTCCTATGCTCCGGCCGCTGCCGGCTGTACTTCCTCGATGCCCGCGAGCGCCGAGCGCCGGATCACCTCTTCCAACTGCCACCGCTTCAGCTTCGACAGCGGCCGGCACTCCCGAATGCGCACCACATCGCCCACATGCGCAGTGCCTGCTTCGTCGTGCGCATAAAACTTCTTGCTCCTGCGCACTACCCGCTTATACTTCGGGTGCGCCCGAGCCATCTCGACCTTAACGACGATTGTTTTCGCCATCTTGGTCGAAACAACCGCACCCACCTTCACATTGCGGCGTGATGCTGCAACCGGGTCCGAGATTTGCGTTTCCAAGCCTTCCGCCATTTCCTAGCTCGCTTTTCCGGCGCGTTTGCGCCCTTTGCTTTGCGGCGCGGTATCTGTCACCGATGCAGCGCTCCGGATGCTCAGCACACGCTCCCGCTCGATGGTCTTGAGCCGTGCGATGTCCTTGCGCAAAGACTGCAGCCGCTTGACCCCTTCGGTCTGCCCGAGCTTGACATTGAAGCGGATACGGAACAGCTGCTCCGCTGCTTTCCGCGCTTCTTCCTTGAGGTCGGCGTCGCCGAGCTCGCGTACCTGATTGACTTCCATTCCCCTTAATCCCATCCCGGGACGCCGAACTCCCCTAAGCCGCTGCGCGGCTGGAAGTCAGGGTCTCCCGTTCATCTTGCCCCACTTTACGCGGCAAGAGCGCACCAAAGCGCAATTCCCTTACTATATCTCGTTCTTCGCCGCTCTGTCGATTTACTTCGCCGTCACTGTCGCTTTCACATCATGACGCTGGACGAAGCGCACCTTGAGCGGCAGCTTGTTCGCCGCGAGCCGCATCGCTTCCTCGGCGACCTCGGGCGCGACACCTTCCATCTCAAACAGCATCTTGCCCGGACGGATGACCGCCGACCAGTGATCGGGCGCGCCCTTGCCTTTGCCCATACGGGTTTCAGCCGGCTTCTTGGTAATCGGCTTATCCGGGAACAAACGCAGCCAGATCTTGCCGCCGCGCTTGATGAAGCGGGTCATCGCGATACGGCTCGCTTCAATCTGCCGGTCGGTGATGTAGCCGCACTCCATAGCTTTCAGGCCGTACTCGCCGAAAGCAAGCTCCGCCCCGCGCCAGGCTTTGCCTTTCATGCGGCCGCGCTGCTGCTTGCGGTACTTGACTCGTTTGGGCATCAACATCGCTGTTTTCCTTTTCCCTAACCCTTGCGTTCCAGGTCGCCGACCCGCTCTTCCAAATTCACCATGCGCTCGCTGAACCCAACCACGAGCGCTTCATTCGCCTTGAACCGAGATTCGAAGCTGAGAGCCCATTTGCGAAACTCCTTCAGGAGCTTGGTTTCCATGTCTTCGATGCGTTCAGCCATCCGCTCTTCGGACGCCAGTACATCCGCCTTGGTCGCCAAATCTCCGGTCCCGTTCTCCGCCACTCTCAGCCCCCTTACTTCTCTTTAAAACACCGGCTGCCCAGCCCCCGCGCCCTGCTGCGCCCCGCGCCGCTGCTGGTAGATGGCGCCGCGGTATACCCAGGTCTTCACCCCGATAATCCCATAGGTGGTATGCGCTTCGGCGAAGCCATAATCGATATCGGCGCGCAGGGTGTGCAGCGGCAGACGGACCTGAAAATACCACTCCGACCGGGCAATCTCGTTGCCGTTCAAACGGCCTGACACCCGGACCTTAATTCCCTTGCAGCCGAACCGCAACGCTGAATCAACAGCCTTCCGCATCGCGCGACGGAAGCCGACCCGCTTTTCGAGCTGCAGCGCGATCGACTCAGCTACCAGTTGCGCGTCCAGTTCCGGCTTGTTCACCTCCAGAATGTCGATGAAGACGTCGCGATTGGTGCGCTTGGCCAGCTCGGCCTTCAACTTGTCGATCTCGGCGCCCTTGCGCCCAATGATGATACCCGGCCGCGCGGTGCGGATGATCAGACGCAGCTTGTTGCCCGGCCGCTCGATCTCGACCGAGCTGACACCCGCGGCTTTCAACTTTTCCTTCAGCTCGCGCTTCAGGTGCACATCTTCGACCAGCAGTTTCGCGTAATCGCGCTCCACGAACCAGCGCGAGCGCCAAGGCTTATTCACGCCTAGGCGAAACCCGTACGGATGAACTTTTTGACCCATCGTTTCCTCTGCTTCCCGTTCTGCCCGTTATGCCTTCAGGGCCTTGCGCTTCGCTGATGTTGTTCCGGTCGCGCCCACGGTCCGGGCCGGTTTCGCTGTGGTTCCCTTGCCGCCGCGCACCCGCTTTTCCTCGCCCGGCTCCGCGCCGCCCACGCCCGCATTCTCCCCAACCTCGGCAACCGCGATGCGGATGTGCGCCATCCGGCGTTGATACCGAAATGCCCGCCCCATCGGCGCGGGACGAATCCGCTTCATGCGCGGACCGTCGTCGGCGACCGCCGATTTCACGTAGAGCTGGTCCACGTCCAGATCCAAACCGCGTTCGTCGCTCAGGTAATTGGCGTTTTGCAGTGCCGAGCGCAGCACCTTTTCTATCAAGGGCGCGACGCCCTTCTTGGTGAACATGACGGTGTTGAGCGCCTGCTCGACCGGCAGACCCTTAATCAAGTCGAGCACCAACCGTGCTTTTTGCGGGCTCACCCGCTGAAAGCGCGCTTCGGCCCGGAACTCTTGTGTACTGAACTGCATACGCTTCTCCGGTCAGCGCGCCTTCGCGGCTGCTTCATTGGATTTTGCTGTGTGGCCCTTGAACGTCCGGGTCAAGGAAAACTCGCCCAGTTTGTGCCCCACCATGTTTTCGGTCACATAAACGGGGATGAACTTCTTCCCGTTGTGCACGGCGATGGTGTGCCCGACGAACTCCGGAAAGATCGTGGACCGGCGCGACCAGGTCTTGATCACCTTCTTGTCATTGGCCTGGTTCAGCGCTTCCACTTTCACCATCAGGTGCGCGTCGATAAACGGGCCTTTCTTTGTGCTGCGTGCCATCTCGTTCCCCTCGGAAGCACTTTGAATGCGCTCCCTGAATCATCTGCTCAGCGCCGACGGCGCGTATTACGCGAAGCGCACTCGCCGTGCGCGTAAGACTACTTCTTGCGGCGGTTGACGATAAACACGTCGGTCCGCTTGTTGTTGCGCGTCTTATAGCCGCGGGTCGGCTGGCCCCAGGGCGTGACCGGGTGACGGCCGCCCGAGGTTTTGCCCTCGCCGCCGCCGTGCGGGTGGTCGACCGGGTTCATGGACACGCCACGGTTGGCCGGGCGGATGCCCTTCCACCGGTTGCGGCCCGCCTTGCCGATCGTGACGTTTTCGTGGTCCGTGTTCCCGACCTGCCCGATTGTCGCCATGCAGGCCGTCAGCACCCGGCGGGTTTCGCCCGAGGGCAGCTTCAGGAGCGCGTAATCGCCTTCCTTGGCGACCAGTTGCGCCGACGCGCCGGCTGAGCGCACCATCTGCGCGCCCTTGCCCGGCCGCAGCTCCACATTGTGCACCGTCGTGCCGGCGGGGATGTTTTGAAGCGGCAGTGCATTGCCGACCAAGATATCCGCTTCCGGGCCGCTCGTGATCGTCTGCCCGACCTTCAAACCAACCGGCTGCAGAATGTATCGCTTCTCCCCATCCGCGTAGGCGATCAGCGCGATTCGGCTCGACCGGTTCGGGTCATACTCAATTGTCGCGACCTTGCCCGGGATACCTGCCTTCTCGCGCTTGAAGTCGATCAGGCGCAGCATCTTTTTGTGGCCGCCGCCTTGGTGGCGCATTGTCAGGTCGCCCGCGTTGCGGCGACCGCCGGTGCGCTGCTTGACCATGGTCAAGGGCTTGTACGGCTTGTCCGTCGTGATGTCGTCATTGACCAGCGTCGTCTTGAACCGCAGTGACGGGGTCAGCGGACGGTATGTTTTGATCGGCATAGTTTTCTACTCTCGCTCGCAAAGCATTGCTTAAACAGCGTCCAGATATTCGGGCATCTTCTCGCCCGGCAGCAGCTTCACATAGGCCTTTTTCCAATCAGGGCGGTAGCCGGAAAACTTGCCCCGGCGCCTTTCCTTGCCTAGGTAGTTAGCCGTGCGCACCGCGGCCACCTTGACCTTGAGCAGAGCCTCCACAGCCTGCTTGACCTCGGTCTTGGTCGCCTCGTGGGCGACCTCAAAGACCAGCGTAGCTTCGGCTTCCTTGACTTGCAGGCCTTTTTCCGTGATGACGGGGCGGCGAATGGTTGTATACAGGGTCGGCATCAGGCTACCTTCGTCCTTTCCGCCGTAATCTTCCGACGCTTGGAAACGGATTTCTTCAGCGACTCCTGCAATGTCGTCAGTGCAGAGCGGGAAAAGACAGCCCGGTCATGCTTCAATACGTCGTACGCATGTACCTCGGTGGACAGGAGCAGCTCCACCCGGTCCAGGTTGCGCGCGCCCAGGATCGTATTGGGCGCAAGCTCACCGGCCGACTCAACCAGCAGAACGGTCCGCTTGGCATCGAGCGTATCCAGGGCCTGACGATACAGTTTGGTCTTCGGTTGTTCCAGCACGAGCGAATCGACCACAGTCAGCTTGCCTTCGGCATGCTTGGCGGCGAGCGCCGAGCGCAGCGCGCCGATCACCTTCTTGCGGGGGAAAGCGTAGTCATACGACCGAGGCTGCGGCCCGTGCACGGTACCGCCATGCCGCCACAGCGGCGAACGGACCGAGCCCACGCGGGCGCGGCCCGTCCCCTTCTGCTTCCACA
Source organism: uncultured Acidobacteriaceae bacterium (assembly GCA_964247445.1). Lineage (GTDB taxonomy): Bacteria > Acidobacteriota > Terriglobia > Terriglobales > Acidobacteriaceae > EB88. Next base: position 5,569 of record CAXTUV010000069.1, read on the forward strand.
GCTTCTTGCCCGAGCCTGAAACCAGCTTGCGGTTCTTGGTCGCGGCGGTCCCCTGCCGCAGCGCGGCGCGGAAATGCTTGACCGCTTCCCAAACCAGGCCCTCATTCACTGAACCGGGCGCGAAGATCTCATCGGCCAACTCAAACGACCCGACCGTCTCGCCTTTCAGATTGTGTACATCGATGGTTGCCATCTTTTATCTTTCTCGCGCTTGCAGGCGCATATGCGTTGCCGAAGCTATTTCTTCTTGGCGGAAGCTTTCTTGGAAGCCTTGAGCGGATCGACCGTGGACGAGCCGGCGAAGCCGCGGCGCTCGCGCGGCGGAGCCTTGGGCTTTGAAATCAGAACCGTCGCATCCTTGTGCCCAGGCACCGCGCCCTCAACCATAATCAGGTTTTCTTCCAGGTCAATGCCGCGGATGCGGAGGTTGCGTACCGTGGTGCGATCCGTTCCATAGTGGCCCGGCATACGCTGGCCCGGAAATACCCGGGACGGAAACGACGATGCGCCGATGGAGCCTTGCACCTGAAACATATGGCCGTGCGACTTGGGGCCGCCGCCGAAATTATGCCGCCGCACGACGCCCGCGAACCCGCGCCCCTTGCTCGTCCCCACCACATCGACGAATTTCTCGTCCGCGAAGATATCGACCAGGATGCGGTCGCCGGCCTTCACGCCAACTTCGGGCGCTTCCCCGTCGACCGCGGGCTTTGCGGCTTCGAGGCCGACTTCCTTGATCAAGCGCACCGGCGCAACGTTGTTCTTGGCGAAGTGCCCCTGCTGCGGCTTGGTCAGCTTCAACGCCTTGACGAACTCGACCAGACCGATCTGCGCCGCGTCATAGCCGTCCTTGGCCGCAGTCTTCAGCTGCGTCACCACGCATGGCCCCGCTTGGAGTACGGTGATCGGGTGTACCTCACCCTTTTCATCAAACACCTGCGTCATACCGATCTTCTTGCCTAAAATTCCTGTTACCGCCATCTGTTTCCTTCCTCATCATGCGCCGCCTATCGCAAACGCACTGCCGGTGCTACTCGCTACTTCTCAAATGCCTTGATCTCGACGTCCACCCCGGCGGGCAGGTCGAGCTTCATCAGCGCATCCACCGTCTGCTGCGTGGGCTCCAGGATGTCGATCAGCCGCTTATGTGTGCGGATCTCGAACGCCTCGCGCGACTTCTTATCGACGTGGGGCGAACGGAGCACGCAATACTTGTTCTTGACCGTGGGCAAGGGGATCGGCCCGGCTACCTGCGCGCCTGTGCGCTTAGCCGTGTCGACAATCTCGCCCGTGGATGTATCGAGCACCCGGTAGTCATACGCCTTCAGCCGGATGCGAATTCTCTGCCCTACCATTGCAAAGCCAAATCTTTCTGTCGAGCCGTCGCAACTGCCCGAGTGTTACGCAAAGAGCTGAGTGTCAGCGGAGGCAATGGCTGCCTCCGCTGCGGAATGAAAGAGTAACTAGGCTAGGATCTCCGAGATCGTCCC
>CAXTUV010000069.1:7068-10169 GCA_964247445.1 uncultured Acidobacteriaceae bacterium
CCGCGCCGACGGTCCGACCACCTTCGCGGATCGCGAACCGGAGACCCTTCTCCATCGCCACCGGCGTGTGGAGCTCGATCTCCAGCTGGATGTTGTCGCCCGGCATCACCATTTCCGTGCCTTCCGGCAGCTTCGCCGTACCGGTCACGTCCGTGGTACGGAAGTAAAACTGCGGCCGGTAGCCGTTGAAGAACGGCGTGTGACGCCCGCCTTCTTCCTTCGACAGGACGTAAATCTCACCCTTGAACTTGGTGTGCGGGGTGATCGACGCGGGTTTCGCGAGCACCATGCCGCGCTCCACATCTTCCTTCGCCACGCCGCGCAGCAGAAGACCGGCGTTGTCGCCCGCCATGCCTTCATCGAGCTGCTTCTTGAACATCTCGACGCCCGTGACGACCGTCTTGCGCGTGTCGCGGAACCCGACGATCTCGGCTTCTTCGCCGACCTTCACCTTGCCGCGCTCGATGCGGCCCGTGACCACCGTGCCGCGGCCCGAGATCGAGAAAATGTCTTCGATCGGCATCAGGAACGGCTGGTCAACGGCACGCGCGGGGAGCGGTACGCTGTCGTCGACCGCCTGCATCAGCTCGTCGATCTTGGCTTCCCATTGCGCCTCGCCATTCAACCCGCCCAGGGCGGAGCCACGGATCACAGGCACATCGTCGCCCGGGAAGTCGTACTTGGACAGGAGCTCGCGCACTTCCATCTCGACCAGGTCGATCAGCTCGCCGTCATCCACCGCGTCGCACTTGTTCAGGAACACCACCAGGTACGGCACGCCGACCTGCCGGGCCAAGAGCACGTGCTCCTTGGTCTGGGGCATCGGACCGTCAGTGGCCGCGACCACCAGGATGCCGCCGTCCATCTGCGCCGCGCCGGTAATCATGTTCTTGATGTAGTCGGCGTGGCCCGGGCAGTCGACGTGCGCGTAATGCCGGTTCTTGGTCTCGTATTCGACGTGCGCGGTCGCGATCGTGATGCCGCGCTCCCGCTCCTCGGGGGCGTTGTCGATCGTGTCGAAGCTCCGGAACTTGTTGTTCGGGTTGTGCTTGGACAGCACCTTCGTGATCGCGGCCGTCAAGGTCGTCTTGCCGTGATCGATGTGCCCGATCGTCCCCACGTTGACGTGCGGCTTCGAGCGGTCAAACTTTTCCTTGCCCATGGTTCTCCTCGTCTCCTCAGAAAGCTTTCAATCTAAGCTTTTACTTACCTTGGTTGCGCCCAATGATCTCTTCCGAAATCATCCGAGGCGCTTCCTCGTAGCGCGCGAACTGCATCGAGTAGCTGGCCCGACCCTGCGTCGAGGACCGGATGTCGTTCACGTACCCGAACATCTCCTTGAGCGGCACCATCGCCTTGACCACCTGCGAGCCGCCGACATGCTCCATGCCCTCGATCCGCCCGCGCCGCGAGTTGATGTCGCCGATGATCGTGCCCATGTGCTCCTCCGGCACGGTCACCTCGACCGCCATCATCGGCTCCAAAAGCACCGGTGAAGCCTTGCGCGCCGCTTCCTTGTAGGCCATCGAACCGGCGATTTTAAACGCCATTTCATTCGAGTCGACGTCGTGGTACGAGCCGTCATAGAGCACGGCCTTGAAATCAACCATCTCGTAGCCAGCCAGGACGCCACCCGTAAGCGCTTCGCGAATGCCCTGCTCGGTCGGCTTGATGTACTCCTTCGGCACCACGCCGCCCTTGATCGCGTCCACGAACTCGAAGCCCGCGCCCGGCTCGTTCGGCTCGAGGCGAATTTTGACGTGCCCGTAGTTGCCCGAGCCGCCGGTCTGCCGAATGTACTTGCCCTCGGCCTCGGCGGTTTTGCGGATGGTCTCGCGGAAGGCGACCCGGGGCTCGCCCACGTTGGCCTCGACCTTGTGCTCGCGCTTCATGCGGTCGACCAGGATTTCGAGGTGCAGCTCGCCCATGCCCGAGATGATGGTCTGCCCGGACTCATGGTCGGTCCGGACATTGAAGGTCGGATCTTCATCAGCCAGCCTTGCGAGCGCGACCCCCATTTTTTCCTGGTCGGCCTTGGTCTTCGGCTCAATCGCGACCGAGATCACCGTCTTCGGGAAATCGATCGCCCCGAGCGCGATGGGAGCCTGCGGCGAAGACAGCGTATCGCCGGTCTTGATGTCCTTCATGCCCACGCACGCGCAGATGTCGCCCGCGTAAATCTCCGTGATGTCCTCGCGCTTGTTGGCATGCATCTTGACAAGGCGTCCCACGCGCTCGGTCTTACCGGTGCGCGGATTCAAGATCGTATCGCCGGTCTTCAAACCGCCTGAGTACAAGCGGATAAAGCCCAGCTTGCCGAATGGGTCGTTGATCAGTTTGAACGCAAGCGCTGACAGCGGTGCGGCATCCGAGCACTCCCGAACCAGGGTATGCGCGGTGTCGTTCGGGTCGATGCCCTCGACAGCGGGCAGGTCGAGCGGGCTCGGCAGGTAATCGACCACCGCATCCAGCAGCGTCTGCACGCCCTTGTTCTTGAACGACGACCCACACATCACCGGGAACACATGCATGCCGATGGTAGCCTTCCGCAAGCCAGCTTTCAGCTCGGCCGCGGTCGGGATTTCACCCTCCAGGAACTGCGCCAGCATGGTGTCGTCATGCTCCGCGACCGACTCGATCAACTGCATCCGGAAAGCTTCCGCCTTCTTTTGCAGATCGGCCGGAATTTCATCGATCGTATATTTGGCACCCATCGTTTCGTCGTGCCAGACGATCGCGCGCATTTCGACCAGGTCGATCACGCCTTGGAACTTGGCTTCCGCGCCGATCGGGATCTGGATTGCGACCGGCTTCGCGCCCAGCCGCTTCCGGATCGTATCGATCACGTACTCGAAGTCCGCTCCAGCCTTATCCATCTTATTCACAAAGCAGATGCGCGGAACTTTGTACTTATCCCCTTGCCGCCACACCGTTTCCGACTGCGGCTGCACACCCGACACGGAATCAAACAACGCGACCGCGCCGTCCAGCACGCGCAAGCTACGCTCCACCTCAGCCGTGAAGTCCACGTGACCGGGTGTGTCGATGATGTTGATCCGGATGTTGTTCCAGGTGCAGGTAGTCGCGGCGGAGGTGATGGT
>CAXTUV010000070.1:0-7182 GCA_964247445.1 uncultured Acidobacteriaceae bacterium
GTCTCATTTGTCTCAATTTAAGACTGCCCGTAGGTCGCCGTTTCCCCGTTCTTTCGAAAGTAGTGCCGGTCTAAGAGCGCCTGCGACACCGGACGGGCTTGCGGGTTGAGCTGCAAGGTGAACGTTGCCATCTTTGCCACGGCTTCAAGCACAACCGCATGGTGCGCGGCCTCGGCGGGCGAGCGGCCCCAGGTAAACGGAGCATGCCCGGCGACCAGCACCGCCGGAATCGCGTCGGGGTCAATCGTGCGGAACCGCCGCGTGATCGCGAGGCCGGTGTTATGGACGTAGTCGCCTTTGATCTCGTATGGCGAAAGCTCATCGGTCACCGGAATGGTTCCATAGAAGTGGTCGGCGTGCGTGGTTCCGAGTGGCGGAATAGCCCGCCCCGCCTGCGCCCAAGCGGTCGCGTACTCGGAGTGCGTATGCACCACGCCGCCGATCGTCCCGAACGCGCGATACAGCAGAAGAGGTGTTCCGAGGTCGGAGCTCGGCTTCAGCGTGCCTTCCACGACGTCCCCGTCCAGGTCCGTGACGACCATATCCTCAGCGCGCATGTCGTCATACGGCACGCCGCTCGGCTTAATTGCGACCAGGCCTTTTTCACGGTCGATCCCGCTCGCGTTTCCCCCGGTGTGGGTCACCAGGCCGCGCCGCACCAGCTCCAGGTTCGCCAGGAGCACTTGTTGTTTCAGCTCTTCCGCCATCACCATCTCCTTACTAGGGCAGCTGCGTCAGGGTCACCAGCGTCGGCCCGTCCCAATGCGCGGCTGTGCCTCCGGTGTTGCATATCCGCACGGCTACCCCATCCGCTTCGGCCACCGCCGTCGCGCTGACTTGCGCCTGCGGATTGGGTGAAATATTCGCGAGCAGCGCCGCATCCGCCGCCCTGCTGAAGCGCACCGCGCCTGTGTCCACCGTGCGGCTTTTACAGTCGCCCGGCTGCCCACGCGGGGCGAGCAGGTTCACCTGCCAGTCGCGAACCACGAAGCGGGTCGGGCCGGCGAGCGCTTCCGTCCGAGGCGGGACGGTTTGCCCGCCTAAGCATGTCCGTTGGTTCGGCCCGCTCATGGAGTACAAGCATGGGGTGTGCAGGGTTTGGTGGTCGATCGCGCCGTCACGCATCACGTCTCCCTCGTAGAAACCCTCCTGCGGCGAAAACCGCACTCCGGCTGAACGATCGACGACATAGGCGAGCGCCGAGACGGCTTTTGCGCCGGGCCATTGCACGACCTGTACGTGCGAAACTCCGTTGTCATACCGCTCGAGCGCCGTGCCCGCGTCTCGAAGCGCCCGCAGGGGCTGGTTGACGGCGTCAATTTCTACATCAGCGTTGCCGGGGATTTTGACCCACCCCTGGCCGTCCCGTTCCACGCCGCCGGTGTAGATCGAGTTATCCACCAGGCGCACCGTGAACTGCTGATGCACGTAGTCCTCGGTGGGGAAGGGCACCATATAGCCGTCCGGAACCAGCCCGGCGATCACCTCGGCGCAAAGCTCCGAAGGCGAGCTCGCCCACCCCTGGCGCTGCGCTGTATCGCTGCAGCCCTTTCATCGGGATCGAGCGAGTTCAGGTGGTTTTCCTCAATGCGCAAAACGCCATAGCCGTTCGGGGTCACCTGCTCCATTACGCTGCCCGCGGGCCAGGGGCGCGCACCCTTGCCGCGGGCCAGCAGGTGCGCTTTTCCATCACCTGAAAACGCTCCGACCTGCACAATCTCTACCGCTCCACGTACTGCGCCCGGCACAGCCCGGCTCGGCTCCTTGCTGCCGGGCAGGTAGTCCGCCGGGAAGATCCCGTATGCGTTTACGTAGCTGTGGTGGCCGTTGAGCCTCGCCTGCGCTGGGTCGTTGACGAACAGCGGCTGCCAGCCCGCGTCATCGACCGCGAAATCGAGCTCGCCGGCCTCGATGCCTTGCGTCAAATGCCCGAGTTCACTTTTCCCCGGCGCGGCGATCGCATGGTTGGTTCTTGGCTGCTTACCCCAAGCGAAGCCCTCGATATAGGTGTGCGTGACCGAGGAGGTTGTCGTAGCCAGGCGGATGCCGCCGATCTCCGCGGTGCTCTTGATCGATGAGTCGGACCAGTGCACATTGTCCCCGTCCAGGTACACGGCCGAGTGCGGATCCGGTCGCCATACGCCGCTTTCAATCCGCTTGCCGCCCGGGCAGTTCACGCTGTAGCACCAATCGTGCGATTGGCCGCCTTCCAGCACGTTCACACGCTGGAAGTACGTCTCGTTGGTGTCGCCCTCCAGAACCACCGGCCAGCGAGCATCGCTGATATCCATATCCTCGAAAAACCAGCGCTCACTCGAGCCTTGGAGGTTCAGCGCAATGCCGCCCGTCGTCGTCAGCACGACATGGCGCATGGAGCCTGTATTCGTGCTGTCGATCTCGACGAGGCCGCCTTCAGTCGCATGGCCCAGCCCGGCAAAGGTCAAGCCTTCGATCGTAAGCGGGCAGGGGCCGGGCTTGCCGCTGCACTCGCCCACTTGGAGGTAGGTGAGCGTGGCAGCGTGCGGGCTTGTGTTTAAAATCGTGGTGTTTGGCGCGCCATCGCCTTGGATGCTCACCGCTTTATGAACCGTAAGGGCCGAGGTGAAACCCTCGCCCGCGACCCGGTAGACGCCGTGGGGAAAATACAGGATCGGGTACCCGCCGCCCGGCAGGCCCGAGCTCTCGGCGAAACTCAAAGCAGCCCGTAGCGCGCAGGTCGAATCGTGCTTGCCGTAGGGGTCGGCTGGATTGGGGCAGCCCTGGCCGAAACGCGGTTCCGTGACCCGCACCAGCGACTGCGGCCCGCTTGCCTGCCCCAGCAAGGACGCGGTGAAAAGCGCCGTGAACAGCAAGAAAAAAGCCTCACGCATTGCCGTGAGGGTAACATTTTACCTTTGCCGGGGAGTGAAACACTGGTGGCGGCGAATGGAATCGAACCATCGACCTACGGGTTATGAGTCCGTCGCTCTAACCATCTGAGCTACGCCGCCACTCGAACACCATCATACAAGCTCCCGCCCTCGGCTCAATTCAGTCCCTTAGCACGCCCGAACAGGTAGCCGAGCAGGAGCGTCACGATAGGCAGGGTGGTGCGCGTGACCGTCAGGTCAAATAAGTAGCTCAGCGAGTCGCGCCAGCCGTCCTCGGCAAGTTTGTGCGCTTCGATCGCACTACGGGTTTGCTCAAGTGTCAGGCCCGCAAGGGAGGGGAATGCCGGCCGTTGAAGCACAAAGTAGATCAGCATGCCTGTGCTGATAAGCAGGATCCAGCCGCCGAGACAGGCGACGAAGACGACGCCCCATCTCTCAAGGAACGTAGGCGGTGCACTTTCGACCTCGCCGGCGCCAATCGATCCCACCAGATCCTTGGGAACGATGTCTACTCTGGGCGGTTCGGGCATCAGGGAAGAACGACATCCTTGAGGATGGATCCGTCGGCATTCCGAATTGAAATCTGTTTTCCCGAGTTGCCATTCGGCACCTCGGTCTTGAAGTAAGAGTAGGTGGCCACTGCTCTTTCAATGACCTTCGCTGGAACTACACCTTCAGCAAGACGAGCTAACGTATTCGCGAACTGCTCATCCATCTGCACTGTCAACCTAGTCATGGAACCCTCAACCGCTTGATCACATTTCATAGTACGACATCAATAAATGCCAGAGATACAGACTCCTCTGACCGGAAAGGCCCAGCATTGTCGTCAGCACCCCGCATTCTCGCCGTCATCCCCGCCCGGCTCCAGTCCACGCGCCTGCCCCGCAAGATGCTCCGCACCCTCGCGGGCGAGCCCATGCTGGCCTGGGTGTACCGCGCCGCGCGCGCCTGCTCTTCCCTCAACGAAGTGCTGATCGCAACCGACGCGCCCGAAATCATGGATCTAGCCCAGCAGCTGGGCTTCCCCGCCGTATTCACTCCGGCATCCTGCCGGTCCGGGACCGATCGCGTCCACGCCGTAGCCGAGAACGTCCGCGCCGACATCTATGTCAATCTTCAAGGCGACGAGCCCCTTCTCCAGCCCGAGCATGTGGATGCGCTGCTCGCCCCCATGCTCGCCGACCCCGGCATCCAGGTCAGCACGCTCGCGACCCCGTGCAGCCCCGAGCTGTTCCCCTCGCCGCATGCCGTCAAGGTCGTGCGCGCGGTCGACGGTCGGGCGCTGTACTTCTCCCGCGCCCCCATTCCGCTCGACCGCGACAGCGAGGGAGCGGGGCAGCCGCTCAAGCATTTAGGGCTGTACGCTTTTCGCCGCGAAGCCCTCGACCGGTTTGTGGCTTTCCCGCAAAGCCCGCTTGAAGAAGCCGAGAAGCTCGAACAGCTGCGGCTGCTTGAAAACGGCATTCCCGTACACGTCGCCCTTACGCCGCATGACACGCGCGGCGTTGATACGGAGGAAGACCTCCGCGCGGTGGAAGAGCTGCTGCGCAAGGGGCCGCCCTTTAGAATTACTTGAGTATGGACTTCGAACAGCTGCGCACGTTTCTCGAAGTCAGCCGCCTGCGCTCCTTTTCGCGCGCGGCGGAAAAGCTCGGGGTCACGCAGCCCGCGATCTCGGCGCAAATCCGCACGCTGGAAACCGAGGTGGGTGCGCGGCTGTTCGACCGCGACGGCGGCAAGGTCACCTTCACCGCGGCCGGCCGCGTGTTTGAGCCCTTCGCCGAGCATGTGCTTTCCTGCCATGCGCACATCGGCATCACTATTGCCGAGCTGCATCGCTCGCCGCGCGGCGAGGTTGCCATCAGCGCGAACGAAGCGACCAGCCTATACATCCTCCCGGCTGTGTTTGCCGCCTTCAAGAAGCAGTACACGCGCGTGGCGCTCAAAATCGTCCGCGCTGACCGCGCCCGCATTCTCGAAGATGTAATGAACCGCGAGGTCGACTTCGGCGTCGTGAGCCTGCCGGTCAAGGACGCGCGGCTCACCATTGAAAGCATCCATCGCGATGAGGTGGCCTTGGTGACCGGCCCGGCTCACCCCCTGGCCGGGCGGGACACTGTTGCGATGGCGGAGCTGCTGGAATACCCCCTGCTTCTGCCCAAGTCCGGACGGCAGCGCGAGCAGATTGATGACTTTTTCCGCACGGAGGACGTGCACCCGCGCGTGGCCATGGAAGTCGAATCGAGCGAGCTGCTCAAGCGCCTCATCGGCGCGGGGCTCGGCATGGGCTTCCTGCCGCGCGCCGTGGTCGCCGGCGACGTGGCCTTGGGTGCCTTGCACGTGTGCCGGGTGGAGGGCTTACGGCTTTCACGCGAACTCGCGCTGGTGTTTCGCCGGGACCGGACCTTGTCCCGCGCGGCCCATGCGTTTCTTGAGATCGCGACAGGACAAAACCGGGTCGCGCCTGCCGTGCCGCCTCGGGTCGCGCGGGCTCGCTGAGGTTCACCCGCGGTAGAGTTTATGTCTTGTTTGCCGTCGGGAAAAGTTGCGCGAAACTCGCTTTGTAGTATGCGTGTTTCCTCTTACGTAACACGGAGGTTCAACATGCGCGGCACAAAGCAAATTGCAAAGTGGATGACGGGCGCGGCTCTTCTCGGAGCGCTCGCCGCGGCGGATCCTCATCAGGCGCAGGCCCAGGTCAGCTTCGGCGTCACCGTCGGTGCCTACCCTGCTTACGGGTATGCCCAGCCGTACTTTCACAATGACTACGAACGGCAGCGCTGGTTCGAGCAGCGGCAGCGGTGGGAAGCCGAGCGCGCCGCCGAGTTCCGGCGCGAGCAGTGGCAGCGCGAGCACCGGCATGACCACTACTGGCAGGATCGTGGCTGGGCCGATCGCGGCGGCCGGTATTGACGCACTGGCTCAGTTAAAAGCTGCAATGCCTCGGGGCAACGGAAATTTTTCACATCGTCCTGCTACGATCAAGGGTCGTTGGGTGCGGGAAAGCCGTGGGAAGAGCCCGTTCCGACAGGGAAGGGCCACTGTAATCTTGCTTCATGTCTGCGCGTCCGTATGCCTGCTGCTTGCCGGCGAAAGCTCCCTGCTCGGGCAGGAGCTCGCCGTCGCGGCCCCGCAGCAGGCCGGCGGCCGCCAGTCGGCGGAAAGCCTGGAGAAAGCGCAAAAGGCGGCCAAACGCGGCGACATGCTCACCGTGTTCACTCACCCCAACACCACGCCTTGGTACATTGCCGGGCAGGCCAACATCATCTTCCAGGCCCACCCCTCCTTCTTTTCGCCCTACCAGGGGATCAACAGCTTCACAGGCCCCGGCCAATACAAGACCTCCCTCGTCGGCACTTTCTTTCTGGCGGACGAAGTACAGCGGTTGTGGCGGAGGCCGGCGACCGAGGCGAACCAGCGCTACAACACGGACTTCATTGTCGATGTGGAGTCGGCCGGCGGCCGCGGCTTAAGTCAAGCGCTCGGGCTTGCCGGCTTTACCAACCTGGATGTGGTGCGCAATCCCAACCTTGGCGCGGCACCCTACATCGCGCACCTGGAGCTGCACCAAACCATCGGCCTCACTCGGGAAACTGTTGAAACCAGCCGAGGGCCATTCTCGCTGGCGACGAGCGCCTCGCTGCGCCGGTTTGAGTTCCGCGTCGGCAAGCTGTCCTTGCCTGACCAGTTCGATATCAATGCGGTTCTCAGCGACTCGCACCTCCAGTTCACCAATTGGACCATCGATAACAACGGCGCGTGGGATTACGCGGCCGACACGCGCGGCTACACCTATGCCGCGATCCTGGAATATCAGGACCGCGCCTGGGCCGCCCGTTATGCGCTCGCCGCGCTGCCCACCGTCGCCAATGGAATCAACCTTGACTTTGCCTTCCGGCGCACTCGCGGGCAGAACGCCGAGTTCGAATTGCGCAAAGGCCTGATCCCGCACCGGGGCGGCAAGCAGCGTGTCCTTTCGTTTGTGAACACGGCGCACTTGGGCGACTACCGGCAGGCGGTCGACCTGTATCTCGCCGGGGGTACGCCCACCCCGCAAATCACAGCCGTCGAGCGGTTCGGCGCGGTGAAATATGGTTTCGGTTACAACACCGAGGAGCAGCTGACAGTGCACGCCCGCCTGGGCGGGCGATTTGGCTGGAATGAAGGCCGTCACGAGTCTTACGCCTACACCGAAGTCGACCAGACGATCGCGGTCGGCGGCGATTACGATGGGACCCAATGGCGGCGGCCGGACGATAAAGCGGGTCTCGCCGTGGTTTCCAATGCGATCAAGCGCGACCACCAGAAC
>CAXTUV010000070.1:7192-10160 GCA_964247445.1 uncultured Acidobacteriaceae bacterium
CTACGGCCGCGAAACCACGATTGAGGGCTATTACAACCACCACACCTTGCGCGGGTGGTACTTCGCTGGGGGCCTGAGCCACATCACTAATCCCGGCTACAACCGCGCCCGAGGACCCGCCCTGGTACCTTCCATCAGAACGCATTTCGACTTCTGACCGATATTCGGGCAGCAACGCACTTTGGGCATCTTGCGCCTTCTGCGGGGTCAAGTTAAGTTGGGTTTCGCTACTGCCCCGACGGAGCTCCGCATGCGCCTTACCCTGCTGCTCGGTTTCCTTTTGCTCTCCCTTACACCTTTCTCGCCCGCTCAACGGGTTGGCGAGCCTACAAACCCGCAGGCGCAAAAGGCATTTGCCGAAGCGCAAACACTTGCATCGCAGCACCGCTGGCAGTTTGCGATGGACGGGTACAGGAAGGCCGCGAAGCTGGACGCAGGCTGTACGGTGTGCCTTGAAAAGACTATCGACCTCGCCGCCGGACTGGAAGACTGGAAAGCCGCCGATGCCGCCTCAGCCCAGCTTCTCGCGGAGGCCAAAACTCCCCAAGCACAGACAGACGCCCATAATGTGCGGGCCAAGTACCTGCTTGCTTGGGCCAAGCACAAGCGCAAGCCGGAGGCTTTCGCCGCAGCCGCGAGCGAGGCCGATGCCGCGCTCGGCGTCGAACCCGGGGACCGCACCGCGCTCTACTTCAAGGGCGAAGCGCTTGCCGGACAGGGGCAGGACGATGCCGCCAAGCAGGTCTTTGAGGCGCTGCTGCCTCCGCTATGCGGCGCGCCCCGACCTGGTGCGCGCGCGCCTGGCGCCCGCATTCAGCGTGACCACTGTCGACGGCAAGCGCGTTTCGCTCGACAATCTCCAAGGCAAGGTAGTTTTGCTTGACTTTTGGGCTACCTGGTGCGGTCCCTGCCGCGAAGCCCTGCCCCACATCGAGCGCATCAGCCGGGAATTTGCCGGGCAGCCGCTGGTGGTGCTCAGCATCAGTCTGGATCGCGACGAGAATCAATGGAAGGATTTCCTTGCTAAAAACAACATGTACTGGATGCAATACCGGGACGGCTACTTCAATGGTCCAGTAGCGCAGCTGTTCCAGGTCAACTCGATTCCGCACACCTTTACCATCGACAGCGATGGCGTCCTACAGGACGAGCACATCGGTGATGCAAACCTCGAGGGCAAACTAAGGAAGTTGATTGCACGGGCTCGGGACGAGAACGCAACTGCCCCAAGGGAAGCTGCTGCGGGCGGACAGTGAGAAAGAGTAGTTCCGGGCCGCCCGCCGGCAACGCTGGATATTGGACCTGGCGAGTTCGTTGAAAGAGCTTATACGATGAGGCGCAGCAAAGCCGCCCATGACAACCATTCAAGGCCCCTCGATTTTTCTCGCGCAGTTCCTTTCTGACCGGCCGCCGTTTGACTCGCTGGACGGCATCGCAGCCTGGGCCGCCGGGCTGGGCTTCCAAGCCGTGCAGCTGCCCACCACCGACCCTCGACTCTTCGACTTCCGGCAGCTTGCGACAAGCCAAAGCTATGCCGAGGACCTCCAGGCCCGGCTTGCCCGGCATGGGCTGGTGATCTCCGAGCTTTCCACGCACCTGCAAGGCCAGCTGGTCGCTGTGCACCCGGCCTATGGGCAGCTCTTTGATGCCTTCGCGCCTGAAGCTGTGCGCGGCAACGACCCGACCCGCCGCGCCTGGGCTGTGGAGCAGCTTCGGCTGGCCGCCCGCGCCTCGCGCAATCTCGGGTTGGCGGCTCACGCCACGTTCTCAGGCGCGCTCGCCTGGCCGTTCTTCTATCCCTGGCCGCAAAGGCCCGCTGGGCTTGTTGAGGAGGCATTTGAAGAGCTTGCCCGGCGCTGGCTGCCAATCCTCGACGCCTTTGACGAGGCCGGCGTAGACCTGTGCTTTGAGCTGCATCCGGGCGAGGATCTCCACGACGGCATAACCTTTGAGCGCTTTCTCGCGGCGGTCGGCAATCACCCTCGCGCCAAGATCCTGTATGACCCCAGCCACATGGTTCTCCAATCGATGGATTACCTGGCGTTTCTCGACCACTACCACCCGTATGTCCGCGCGTTCCATGTCAAGGACGCCGAGTTGCGGCCGAGCGGGCGCTCCGGCGTGTACGGGGGGTACCAGGGATGGATCGAGCGCCCCGGACGTTTCCGCACGCCGGGCTTCGGCCAGGTGGATTTCGCGGCGGTGTTCTCGAAGCTGGCCCAGTACCAGTACCCCGGCTGGGCGGTGCTGGAGTGGGAAGACCCGCTCCAGTCCGGCGAGGACGGCGCGCGGCTGGGCGCGGCGCTGATCCGGCGCTCCATCCTGCGTCCGACCGCGCACTCCTTTGACGATTTTGCCGGAGCGCGCTACGACCAAGGCGAGATACGCTCTTTGCTGGGCATCAAGCAATCCTAAGCAGCCTGTAACTCGCCCACGGCGTATGCCGCCTAAGCGGGAAGGAGAACCTCATGCGGCCTATGCCAGCCCTGCGCTGCCTTCCCTTGCTCGCCCTGCTGTTCGCACCGGTGCTTCACGCCGACAGCGTGAAAGTCAACTACCCCGTCGGCACCACGCACGGCTTTTTGCTTCTGCGGACGGAACAGGAAAAGACGGTAGCCACCGGTGACCTTACCCAGCTGGTGAAAGGCGACCGCGTCCACATCCGCTTGGTTTTCCACTTTCTTGATGGTTCCGTGGATGACGACCAAGCCGACTACACCCAGAACGGCGTCTTCCGGTTGATCAAAGAGCACCACATCCAGAAAGGCCCTTCGAACCCCAAGCCGCTTGACTTGACGGTCGACGTACCCCAGGGAAGCGTGACCACGCTTGATAAGGACGGCAAGCCGGAAACCAAGCACATCGACCTGCCCCCCTACCTGGCCGACGCGCTTATTCTTACGCTCGTCCTGAATCTTGATCCGACAACCACGAAGACCGACCTCCCGCTGCTTGTGGGGACCACCTC
>CAXTUV010000071.1:0-2821 GCA_964247445.1 uncultured Acidobacteriaceae bacterium
CTCGCTCAAATGTGGTACTCCTCACACCTTTTCAGGGTGACACCTCTTTATCTTTAGAAAGCTGGGATTAAGGCTTACCCGCAAGGAACGCCGCGATGTGCTCGTTCAAGAACTTCAGGTCGGCGGGGCTGGCCCCCGCCCCGGCCGGGTGACCATAGACTGACGGGATCGGCAGCAGCGTTCCATGTTTTAGGAATTGCGCTTCATACCGCGCGTCCTCGACGGGAAAGTACAGGTCGGTCGCTGAAGGCATGTAGAGCACACGCGCCTGGATCGACCCGAGGGCCTTCGGGAGGTCTCCGTCGAAGCCGGGCGTCCTGCTTACGTCGTGCTGCTCCCAGGTGCGAAGCTGCAGGATCAGGTTATTGGCGTCGGCGTTCGGGATGAAGTCGGTTTTGTACTTCTCGATGACCTGCGCGAGCGTGGTTCCGGCGGGAAAGTCGGCCCGCCACAGCTCCTCGCGCCACCACTGCTGGCCGTAGAGCCACGCGGTCCACACGAGATTGAACGCCTCGATGCCCGCTTTCGGCTCGCTTTTGTAGTCGCCGTTCGCAAATGCCGGGTCGGCTTGGATCGCCGTGATTTCGCTTTCGTTGCGCACGATGCCGTGGCCGTAGGTCTTCGCGGTGCCGGAAGTCGCGATGATCGCGCTCATGTAGGTCGGGTAGCTGACCGCCCACTGAAACGCCTGCTGCGCGCCCATCGAGAAACCGATCACTGCCTGGAGATGCTTGACGTGCAGCTCGTCCGTGAGCAGGCTGTGGACCGCTTGGACATTGTCGCGGATGGTCGTCACCGGAAAGCGCGGGCCGTGAAGCGGTTCGGGTGTGTTCGAAGGCGAGGACGACCGCCCGTTGCCGAACTCCTCGCTTGTGATGAGGAACAGCTTCCCGGGATCGAGCGCCTTGCCCGGACCGATGAGCCACTCGTACCCGTGGAGGTCGGCCATATAGTGCGACGGCAGCAGGACTGCGTTGTCGCCCGCTGCATTGAGCGTGCCGTAGGTGCCGTACATCACGCGCGCATCGGGTAGGACGGTTCCCGACTCCGTTTTGAAGTTGTGGAGCACATAGGTGTGCTCCGTCGGCTGGGGTGCATCAGGCGGCAAGAGCAGGGCGAAGAGGAGTCCGAGCATGCGGGTCGAGCCTTTCTTTTCAAGCGATACCATAAGTGCATGGGTGTGCGGGGCAAGATTGAAGCGGTGATCTACGCGGCGGAAGAGCCCGTGACCCTTGCGCAGCTGGCCGCCCTGTTCGGCGCGGAGGCGTTGGCCGAGCAAGCCGCTGCCGGCGTTACGCAGGTTTCCGCTCCGGTTGAAGATGACGACGGCGATGGGGCAGAGGTGGAAGCGGCCCCGGCGAGTGACGCCGCCGAGGCGATCCATATCAAGCTGGGCGACCAGGAGGCCGACCGGCGCGCTGCGCGGCTGCGCGACCGGCTTGCACGGGCGGCGGTGCGGTCGCTTGTCGAGGAGCTGATGCGCGGGTACGAAAGCGCGGACCGCGGGATGGAGCTGCGTGAGGTCGCGGGCGGCTACCGGGTCGGAGCAAAGCCCGAGTAGCACGATGCGGTGCGGGGTTTCGCGCGCAGCCTCAAGCCGCCGATGAAGCTGTCACTGCAGGCGCTCGAAACGCTTGCCGTGGTCGCGTACAAGCAGCCTGTGACCGCGCCTGAGATTTCGGAGGTGCGCGGGGTCGACTCGGGCGGCGTGCTGGGCTCGCTCATCGGGCGCAAACTCGTGACGACCGCCGGCCGCAAGCAGGTGGTGGGCCGGCCCATCCTATACAAGACAACCAAGGAGTTCCTGCTGCGGTTCGGCCTCAAGGACCTGAGCGAGCTGCCGAGCATGGAGGAGTTTGAAAAGATGGCCGGAGAACTGGAAAACCTGAGCGCCGAAGCGCCGATGGAGGGGGAGCCGCCGCCGGGCTCAAAGCCGCGCCTAGGCCCGCTCGCGATTGAGGTCACGGTCGAGGACGAGCCCGCGCCCGGCCTCGCGATCGACCGCAGCGGCATGCCCGTACCGGACTTCCCGGAAGTGCCGCGTGCCTGAAGAGCGATTGCAAAAAATCATCGCCGCCGCCGGCGTGGCTTCGCGGCGCAAGGCCGAGGAGCTGATTACCGCCGGCGCGGTTGAGGTGAACGGCACGCAGATCACCGAGCTCGGCGCGAAGGCGGATGGGGATCGCGACCACATCCGCGTGAACGGCAAGCTGTTGAAGGGCCGCGAGCTGCCGCGCTACTACATGTTGAATAAGCCGCGCGGCTACGTGACCACGGTGAGCGACCCCGAAGGCCGCCCGACGGTCATGCAGTTCTTCGAGCGGGTCAAGAACGCGGGTCGAGTGTACCCGGTGGGGCGCTTGGACTACCTGAGCGAGGGGCTGCTGCTGATGTCGAATGATGGCACACTCGCGAACCTGCTGACGAAGGCGAGCACGGGCATTGAGAAGACCTATCTGGTGAAGGTGAGCAAGCGCCCGACGAATGAGGCGATCGAGCAGCTGCGCGCGGGCGTGATGATCGAGAAAGGCCGACGCGGCGCGCGCGAGGGACGGGTGTTTGCCGCGCCCGCGCGCATTGAGCTGATCAAGGATGCGGAGAACCCTTGGTACGAGGTAGTGCTGATCGAGGGCCGCAACCGCGAGCTGCGCAAGCTGTTCGAGGAGGTGGGGCATCACGTTGAGAAAATCCGGCGCATCGGCTTCGGGCCGCTGGTTCTGGATGTCGCGCCGGGCGAGCTTAGGGAGCTGGACGAGCGCGAGGTGCTGACCTTGCAAAGGGCGGCGCGGGGCATCGGCTCGAAACGTCCGCCCCGTTCCGG
>CAXTUV010000071.1:2831-10111 GCA_964247445.1 uncultured Acidobacteriaceae bacterium
CAAGACAACGCCCTGAGCGTCCGCCCACTCCAAGCCGCTGTTGCACCATTCCCGCTACATGGTAAGGGGTCTCGGATGGCAGAAGAAAAGGACGAAAAAACATCGCGGTGCTGGCCCGGCTTTGAGCCGGTGCCGGGCAAGGGCGAGCACGAGCAGGGCTCCTGCCGCAAGAAGTCGGCCGCGAAAAACGGCGGCAAGCAGGCGAACCGGGAGACCGCGCGCAAGAAGCAGGTGGCGATGGGCGGCGAGCGCGGGAAGCAGGCCAAGGCCGCGAGCCCCAACCCGAGCGAGCGCAAGTCGGTGTCAAAGACGGCGGGGAAAAAGACCGCGGCCAAGCGCGCGCCTGCAAAGAAAACCGCCGCGAAGAAACCTCCGGCGAAAAAGGCAGCCGCCCGCAAAACCGCCGCGAAGAAGCAAACGGCGAAGGCAGCTTAGAAGGTACTCGGCGGGAGAAAAGAATCAGGGTAGGCTCGTCGTGGTGAGTGCGCCTGCGATGCTCCTACCTTTTCTTCTGCTCGGCGGCTTAGCGGCAGCCCCGCCGCCCCCACAGGATCACCGTTCGGTTCCGGATGTGGTCAAGCTCTTTCATGGGCAGCGCTTAGCCGTCGACCCGAACCTGTCGTCTACTCTCCTGGAAGGCACCCGGGGGCATGGCTTGCAGCGCTCCATTGACGGCGGCGCGCGTTGGAACCTGCTGCGGAGCTTTCCGGCGATGCCGCTGAATGGCATCGGCATTACCCTGGTCGTTTTCGACGCAAGTAGTGGAGTCAAGGGGCAGCCCACGCCGGTCATCTTTGCCGGAGTCGCGGACCCGATTGGAAACCTGTTCTGGACGTGCGACGAGGGTAAAAGCTGGAAGCCGGTGCTCGGCGGCCCGACAGGGATGTACCCGATGCGCGGGCAAGTCGGGCCGGACGGGTGGCTGTACCTGGGCTACCTCGGGCTGGACGGCAGGCACGGCGGCGCGGAATGGGCGCTCAACCCGCGCACAGGCGCTTGGCGGGCAGCCGCAGCGCGTTAGGAGCGCCGGCGCGAGCGCAGAAACGAGCTCCCGGCGAACCAGGCGAACATGAGTGCGAGCCCGGCATAGGTCCAAAAGTGCGCGCGCTCCGGGCCCGAGCGCCAAGCAGCGCGGATGGCCCACAGATGCTGGGTGAAGAGTACGGCGAATAGAGCAAAGAATGCCCCGGTAATCTCAAGCCACAGTACGCGGCCGGCATGCGCTACCGGTGTGAGCACGGCACGACCGAACGCGCGTGAGCCTTGCGGAATGCGGCGCACCCCCTGACCTAAGACTTTGCCTTGATGCAGGCGCGCCTCGGAGAACGCGCGTTCTTCCTCCGCGGTACGCGGCGGCGGCGCAGCCATCACGCGCTGGCTTAGGAGGCGCGCGCCGATGCCGAAAGCACGTCCGATTGTGTGCGGGCGCATGCATTGAGTGTACGGGAGTGGTACCAAAGTGCGCGGCGTGGAAAGACCGCTTGGCCTCCGGGTGTCATCCAAGCTGTAGGTTAAGGACAACGGTACACGCACGGGGCAGCAGACCCGAGAGAAGGCGGACAAGCGAGTGAACCAGGATTTAAAGAAGCTGGTGCAGCAGTTGGGCGAGGCGATTCACGAGAGCGTGTCGGAGTCGGAGCAGATCGCGGGCGTGGTGCAGGACATTCGGCGGCAGGGCTTCGACGTGCTCTTGATGCTGGAAGCGACGATCGGTTTGAATGAAGTCGCGAGCCGCACCCCTGAAGAGGAAGCAAGTACGGGCACGGACTTTACCCCACAGGATGTCTCCTTCCTGCGCTCGCTGCGCATCGCGGTGGAGGGCGAGGACGAGGAAGCCCCGCCCGCATAACGTCTTGCTAGTCACGGGGGCGTTGCGGTATGTACGATAGCGGAACTCGAAGGAGAAGCATGCGATGAAGGACACGTTAGGTGTGTTGCTCGCGGGCGGCGCGGGCGAGCGGCTTTCGCCCTTGACGAGGGACCGTGCGAAACCAGCCGTGCCCTTTGCGGGGCAATACCGGATTATCGACATCACGCTCTCGAACTGCATCAACTCCGAGCTGCGCAAGGTGTACATCCTGACGCAGTACAAGGCGCTGTCGCTCAACCGCCACATCCGCGAAGGCTGGTCGGGCGCGGTGGCGCAAGACCTGGGCGAGTTTATCGAGATTTTACCGCCGATGCAGCGCATGGGGCCGCAGTGGTACCAGGGCACGGCGGACGCGGTGTACCAGAACATTTACTCAATCGGCGCGGAGCGTCCGAAGTTCGTCATCATCCTGTCCGGCGATCACATTTACAAGATGAACTACGGCAAGATGCTGCGGCAGCATGTGCAGTCCGGCTCCGCGGTTACGCTCGCGACCTTGCCGATTCGGCCCGATGAGGTTTCTAGGTTCGGTGTGGTGGAGGTGGACAAGCAGGGCGAGATCACCGGCTTTCTCGAAAAGCCGAAGTCCACGCACCTGCGCTCGCCGTGGGATCCGGAAAAAGTGGATGCCTCGATGGGCATTTACATCTTCAACACCGACACACTGCTGAAAGCTTTGATGGAAGACGCGGAGCGCGAAGGCTCCAAGCACGACTTCGGCCACAATATCCTGCCCGATCTACTGGGAAAGGTACGCATGGGCGCGTACAACTTTGTCGATGAGAACCGGAAGGAGCTGTACTGGCGCGATGTGGGAACGCTCGATGCGTACTACGACGCCAATATGGACGTAACCTCGGTCAATCCGGTGTTCAATTTGTACGACGCCGAGTGGCCGATGCGGACGCGCGTGCGGCAGTACCCGCCGGCGAAGTTCGTGTTCGGGCAGGCGGGCCGCGACGGCTCGGCGGTTAACTCCGTGGTCTCGGCGGGCTGCATTATCTCGGGCGCGTGCGTGTCCAACTCGCTTTTCTCGCAGGATGTGCGGGTGAACTCGCGGTCCAGTATCGACGCAAGTATCTTGTTCCCCCATGTCAATATCGGCCGGGGCTGTCAGATTCGGCGCGCCATTATCGATCGCGATGTACACCTGCCGGAGGGCACGGTGATCGGCTACGACCTCCACGAAGACCGCCAGCACTACAAAGGCACGGAGTCCGGGCTGACGATTGGCGCGCGCGAGCCCGCCACGTATGAAAACGCGGTCGACCGCAACGTGCAGGACGGCCAGGGATAACCGACGTAACCACGGGTGCTCACCTTCCACCTGTCCCGAGCGTCCCATGCGCGCGGAGGAGCTCCTTAATGCGGTTGCGTTTCGCTCTGGTGTGCGGATTGGCTTTTCTGGCCGGGTGCGGGCAGTTCTTCCCGCCGAACTCATCAACGTCGAGTTCCGGCTCGGGCAGCGGGTCGGGTTCCGGTTCCGGTGCAGGCAGCGGGACGCCCGCCGCGACCCCGGAAAATCTCTATGTCGCCAACAGCAATACACAACTGCAAACCGTGGCCGGGTACTCGCTTTCGACCGCCGGGCAGCTCGCGAATCTGCAAAACTCGCCGCAGCAGCTAGGCGTGTTGCCGAGCGCGCTCGCCATTAACCCGGCAGGCAATCTGCTGTGGGTCGGGAGCCTGCTTGGGGGCATTTATGTCTATGTCATCAATGCAAACGGTTCGCTTTCGCTCGGCAACAGCAATGCGGCGGTAGCTTCTTCGCAGGTGAGCTCGATGCTTGTGGACCCGACGGGGCAGTGGCTGATCGTGATCTCCGACACGGGCATCGGCTCGGCACCGCTCGCCTACGTGTACCAGATCAACGCGACCAACGGCACCCTGACGCAGGTGGGGACGCAGATCGCGCTCGATAACGGGACGGTGACGCAGGCCGTGTTCACGCCGGGTGGGACGCAGATTTGGGTGACTCTGGGCACGGGCGGCGTGGATGCGCTGAGCTTTACGCCCTCGAACGGTTCGTTGGGGAAGCAAAATATCCTGATCCAGCCACGCGGCAATGCCTATGCCGATCAGGGCGTCGCGGTGAACCCGGCGGGCAATCTCCTTTTCGTTACGGAAACCGGGGGCAACGGCGTGCGCGTCTTTACCCTGAGCGCGACGGGGGTGCCGACCGAGGCCGCCGGCTCACCCTACCCGACCGGGTTGGGCGCGCGCGGCGTTCTGGTGGACAGAAAGGGCGCGTTTGTCTACGTCACCAACTCCGGGACGAACACCATCAGCGCATTCAGCCTAACGGCGAGCACCGGCGCGCTGACCGCGCTTGCAGGCTCGCCATACACCACCGGCACCAGCCCGTATGTGCTTGCCGAGGACCGCACCGGCGCGTTTCTGCTGGCCGTGAACGCAGGAGGCGGGCCGGATTTGCAGGTCTTCAGTTTGGCCGCCGACGGGAGCTTGAGCTCTGTCGCGACCGCGAACACAGGGAGCATCCAGCCCGCGACGGCGACCGCGTTGGCTGTGACGCCTTAAAGGAGGAAGAGGTGAAAGTCGTACTGCCTGATCTGCCCGATTTCATGCGCCTACGGTTCTCCGTCGAGCCCCCGTTGACGGATGAAGGCTTTGAAAAGCTGTGCCGGTTAAACAGCGAGCTGAAGCGCATCGAGCGGACCAGGGAAGGGGAGATCGAGGTCATGTCGCCGACGGGTACGGAAACAGGAGACGGAAACTCGGAGCTGACAACGCAGGTGCGCGCTTGGTGGAAGACCCACCGGCGCGGGCGAGTGTACGATTCCGCAACTGCCTTTACCCTCTCCGATCGGTCCATCATGAGCCCGGACGCTTGCTGGGTTTCCAACGAGCGGCTTGCGGGTGTGTCGAAGAAGGACCGCAAAGGCTTCGCGCATGTGTGCCCTAATTTTGTGGTTGAGCTGCGGTCCCCGAGCGACCGGCTTGCCGAGGTCCAGCGCAAGATGGAGCGCTGGCGCGAAAATGGGGCTGAGCTGGGCTGGCTGATTAATGTGGATCGCCGAACTGTACTGGTGTACGGAGCCGCGGGCGAGTCCCACGAAGAAGCGGGAGACTCCATCGCCGGCTCGGGGCCGGTGGAAGGCTTCCGTTTGGACCTGCGCGAAATCTGGGAGTGCTACGACTTGGAAGGGCTTTGAAGCACTTCGGTAATGCCCGGCTCCGGCAGCCCCGATGCTATGCTGGGCGGGACCGTGCGCGCCCCCTCCTGGTTTTTGCTTGTTCTGCTTTCTTTTGCCGGTTGCCGGGGGCTGCATCCCGCCGCTCCGCAGTTTGTCTACGTCGCTTCCAAGGGCACGTTTTTGCGTGACCGGCTCGCGGTGATCTCGAATCATGTCGCGGACGTGCACAACGGCGAGAAGCTGCAGATCCTGGCGCATGCTAAACGCTTTTACAAGGTTCGGACGCCGGATGGGAAAGAGGGCTGGCTGGAAGAGCACGTGGTCGTCGGGCAGGACCTATACGACAGATTCGCGGAGCTCGCGAAGGATCCCGCTCCGCCGGTCGCGAAAGCCGTGCTGCGGGATGACATCTTTCTCCACCTGAGCCCCGGGCGCAAAACTGACCATCTTTACCTGCTTCCGGCTAATGACCATTTGGACCTGCTGCGGCGGGCGAGCGTGCCGAAGCCGCTTGCGCCGGGAGCGGTGCTGAAGCCGCCGAAGCCCCGCCTGAAGCGGCCGTTGGTTGCCAAGCCGCTCAAGCGGTCGGAAAGCGGCTCGACCATTTTCGCGCAAGCCCCGCCGCATCCGGACCGCTACGTCGCGCCCGACCTAGACCCGAGCGCGGCATGGATGGCGCAGCCGATGGAAGACTGGTGGCTGGTGCGCGATGCCGGGGGCAAGGTGGGCTGGGTGCTGGCGCGCGGCTTTGACGTGGACGTGCCGGACGAAGTGGCGCAGTACTCGGAAGGGCGTCGTATGGTGGCGGCATACCTGCTGAGTACGGTCGAGGACAACGGTGAGCCGCCGGTGCGGCATATCGGCCCCGAGGAAGCCAAGCGTATTGCCGAGCGGGCCGCCCGCGCGGCGGCACAGCGGCGCAGGCACCCTGAGGCGGCGCAGCCGGAGGAAGCGCCACCGCCCGCGCCTGTTCCGCATTCGGTAGGCCAATATGTGACCGTGACCAGCGAGTACAAAGATGGGTTGCCGTACGACTGGGACCAGGTGCGGGTGTTTATCTGGAACCTGAAAAAGCACCGCTACGAAACCGCCTACCGCTTGCGTGAGCAGCAGGGCTACTTGCCGGTCGCGGTCGGTCGCGAGCAGGTAGAAAAGACAGGAGAGGAGCCGACATTCACCATCCGTACCAGCCCGGATGGCGTGGTGACGCAAGATGCGGACGGCCTCTTCCACCCCGCGACGGTAAATGTGACGCAATACCGCCTGGAGGGCGGCATTGTGCGGCGTGATACGCCGCTGCCGCTTCGCCCGGGCGAGCAAGGGGTGCTCACAAGCGCTCCCAAGACTACCCTCGGGCAGGCAAGGAAACGTCGCCGCTGAAGATCGCTTTCGCTGCCCTTCTCGGCATTCAGCGGTTCGGCATCTAGTTTTCTTGAAGGGCGCATCGGATTTTTTTCCACCCGGTACGAAAGTTTGGCATTCTAGGGTTACGGGCTCCCGCGTCTGCATCGGACGTGGGATTCCAACCCGGATTTGCAGGAATGAATCGCCATCCCGCGGTGATGTGTCTACTCCTCAAAGGGTCTTGCCTGCCCTTTGAGGTGGGCGGGGTGCTGTAGGCTTCACCTTTGGGTGCCCAAGCACTCTAAAGATCCTTGGTTTGTCACAGCGGAAGACGCGGGAGCCCGGTGGCCGAGCGCGCGAAGGAGATCGGCACATGGACAACAAGCCGGCGCAAAATATCCAGGACACGTTCTTGAACACGGTCCGCAAGGACAAAACGCCGATCACGATTTACCTGGTAAGCGGGGTGAAGCTGACGGGAAAAATCCGCTCGTTCGACAAATATTCAGTGCTGCTTGAAAACAACAGCCAGGAGCAGCTGATTTTCAAGCACGCCATTTCGACCGTGGTCAGCACACGGTCGGTTCTACATACGGAGCATCGTCCGCATGGGGCGGGGCTTGCCGTGCCGATTGGTGCGGAGCACGCGCAAAATGCGTAGGCCGGCTTGAGTTCAGCATCTAGGGAAGGCGAGCACGCGGCTGCCGGGCAAGGTGTACCGGAGGCGGCGTCCGCCGAGCGCGCTTTTCTGGTGCATCCCCAGTTCAGTGGGATCAAGCGGACTCAACTGCGGCGGACGGCGGCTCTGGCTCGCAGTGCGGCTTTGCTGCGCGACGGCGAGCTGCCCGCGCCGGATCCGGACAACACAGCCGAGTTTCGAGAGCTGGCGGAAAGCGCCGGGGCGCTGGTGG
>CAXTUV010000072.1:0-1865 GCA_964247445.1 uncultured Acidobacteriaceae bacterium
TCCGTGAACGGCGTGAAGGTGTTTATCCGCGGCGGCGACTGGGGCTTGGACGAGGGCCTGAAACGCATCCCGCGCGAGCGGTTGGAAGCGGAAATCCGCATGCACCAGCTGGCGAATCTGAACATGATCCGCAACTGGGTGGGCCAAAGCACGGGCGAGGACTTTTACGCGCTCTGCGACAAGTACGGAATCCTCGTATGGGACGAGTTCTTCCAGCCCAATCCGCTGGACGGACCCGACCCGGACGACCTGCCGAGCTACCTTGCGAACGTGCGCGACAAGCTCCTGCGCTTCCGCAATCACCCTTCCATCGCGCTGTGGTGCGCCCGCAACGAAGGCCCGCCGCCGCCCGCCATCGATGCGGAACTACGCAAGATGCTGCCCGAGCTTGACCCCGTTCGCCTGTATCAGCCGAGCTCGACCGACGGGCGCGGGGTGATCTCGCACGGACCGTACTACTGGCGCGAGCCGCGCGCGTTTTACGTGTATGACGCGCCGTTCAAAACCGAAACCGGGAGCGTTTCAGTTCCCACGCTCGAGTCGGTCCATGCCATGATGCCCGAGAAAGACTGGGAACAGATCAACGATGATTGGGCCGAGCACGACCTCGCGAAAGGCGCGCAGCACGGCGACACCTACCCCTACGTGCTGGCCGGGCGGTACGGGCGCGTGATCAACCTCGCGGATTTTGTCCGCAAGGCGCAGCTGATGAACTACGAGGCATTCCGGGCGATGTATGAAGGCCGGAACGCCAAGCTGTTCGCTCCCGCGACGGGCATCCTGACCTGGATGAGCGCGCCCGCGCAGCCTAGCTTCGTATGGCAGCTCTATGCGTACGATCTTGACCCGAACAGCTCGCTGTATGCGGTGAAGTCCGCCGCGGAACCCGTACACGTGCAGATGAACGAGGCCACCGGCGCGCTGGAAGTGGTCAATAACCGCCCCGAGCCGGTCAGCGGAACAGTCCACCTGTCCATCCTGAACCTCGGCCCGGACCCGGACACCGGCAGCCTGTCCGCGCTGGAGCAGGATTTTCCCGCGAACGCCGGGGCCGACTCGATCGCGGAGCTTGGAGCCGTGCCTGTTCCCGAGAAAGCCGGGGGCGTGTATTTCGTCAAGCTCGAAATGAAGGGCGCGGACTGCGCAACGCTGTCGCGCAACCTGTACTGGAAGGCCAAGCCCGCGCAGGGGGACGACCTTTCGCCGCTGAACGGGATGAAAACCGTGCAGTTGACGGGCAGCGTCGCCCGGCATGATGCGAATGATCGCGTGCTGCTCGATGTAACGCTGAAGAACCCGACGCAAACCGTCGCGCTGATGACGCACTTGCAACTGCGCCGAGGGCAAGGGGGCGAGCGCGTGCTGCCTGCTTACTTCTCGGACAATTACCTGTCCCTCGCGCCGGGCGAAAGCCGGACCGTGACGGTGGACGCGGCGCAAGCGGACCTGAAGGGTAGTCAACCGGTCATCACTGTGGACGGCTGGAATGTGAATGTCGCCCCGGCGGACGGCCTCCAGACGAACGTGGACGCCGAGGTAGACCACTGGCCTGCGACGGGCTTGCCGATGATCATGGCTGGGCTCGCGGGAAAACCATAAGGGTTTGCCCGCTCGCCATAGCGCGGGCGAGGGCCGCACAATAAGGGCCATGAAAGCCTTCCCGCTCGCCCCCGTCCTCCTTGCTGTTGCCGCCGTCGCCCAGCAGCCGCCCGACCCGCAAGCCCGGCACGCGGAGGAAGTTCGGGAGCTGCGCGAGGAGCTGGCGCGTATCAACGCGCGGCTCGATGCGCTGGAGCAAGCAGACAGCGTGCCCGACACAAACGCGGCACAAGGGCAGGCTGCTGTTCAAAGCCTGCGCACGGCGG
>CAXTUV010000072.1:1875-10105 GCA_964247445.1 uncultured Acidobacteriaceae bacterium
GCTGGCGGCGAGTCGGGCCGAGTTGGCGCGGCTGATCCAGACGCAGCAAGCCGGGGAGGTGCGCCGGGAGTTGCTGGGGACGGAAGGGGCGCGGCTGGAACCCTTGCGCACGGCGGCGGCGGAACTTCAGCCGCCCGTTCTCACAAAGGCGGACGCGCCGACGCTGTTGTTCTTTCGTAACGCGACGCTGAACCTAGGGGTGGACGGTTATTACGGCTACAACTACAACCAACCCGCGGGCCGTACAAACCTGCTGCGCGCCTATGACGTAAGCAGCAACAGCTTCAACATCAGCCAGGTAAGTCTGATCCTTGAAAAGCTGCCCACCCCCGAGGACCGCGCCGGCGGCCGCATCGACCTTTTGTGGGGGCAGGCGACGGAAACGCTTGGCGGCTCGCCTGTAAACGAACAGCGCCCGCAGGTATGGCGCAACTTATTCCAAGCCTATGGGAGTTACCTCGCGCCGGTCGGCTCCGGACTGGAACTGGACTTCGGTAAGTTCGCGAGCTCGCTCGGCAACGAAGGCGACTATACCAAGGATCAGATCGCTTACTCCCGCGCGTACAGTTACAACTTCCTGCCGTTCTACCATACGGGTTTGCGGGCGACTTACGCCTTCAACCCAAAGGTGAACCTTACGTATCTGCTGGTGAACGGCGCGCAGCAGACCGAAGACCTGAACAGCGATAAGTCCCAGGGATTTCTCTGGACGCTGAAGCCGGCGTCCTCCGTAACTTGGAACGTGAACTATTACTTCGGACAGGAAAGCCGGGATACGCCGCTCACCCTGAACCCCGGTCTGCCCTCCTTGCCGACGCAAGCCGGCTTGCCGACCACAAACATCACGCCCACCCCGAATGGGCGCGAGCATATCTTCGACACCTATGTGAACTGGACCGCGACGAAGATTCTGTCGCTGCTCGGCGAGGCCGATTATGTGCTGAACCGCTCCTTCCGGGAGCAGCAGCCCGGGCGGGTCGTAATTGGCGCATTTTATGCAAAATACACGCTGCCACAAGGTTGGTACGCGGCTGGCCGCGTGGAGTATCTCGACGACCGAGGCGGGCTGTTCAGCGGTCAAACGCAGGCGCTGAAAGAAATCACCGCGGTCCTGAACCGGCAGCTCGCGCCGGGTTTTCTGCTGCGCGGCGAGTACCGGCGCGACTTCTCGAACCATCCGTTTTTCCTGAGCCAAGCGCCCGGAGCGATCAAACCCGCGCAAACCACCTCAACTCTAGGCCTGGTGTACTGGTGGGGCACTAAGCAGGGTGCCTGGTAGGCCTCCTCAGTGCACCACCTCAAGCGTCAGTACAGAAAGCACGGGCTCGGCGTGCGGCGAAGACGCTGGTGCAGCACGAACGCTGTCACCGGCAGGTCGTGGCGCGCAGGCAGGCTCACCTACAGAGCAGGTCCGTGAAAGAAGTAGATGCTGGCTTCGTGATTTCATGGCATCAACCGAGACTGCCATCCCGTATGCGGCTGAACAAAGAGCCGGAACCTCCGAAGCGTTCAGCCATGGCGGGCTGCATCGAAGCAGCCATGGTTCCTTACAGCACCAAAGACCCGCTCGCGAAGTGGGCTCTCGCGCAAACCTGGACAGAGCCCGCCGAAAAGCCGGTGCGCGACGCAGTGCACGGAGCCTTCGGCAGCCTGGGGCACACAGGCCATGTGCTGCGCAATGCCATGCACGGCACCTGGCTGCATCAGCCTCTCCACTCCATTCTGGTGGAGGTGCCCCTCGGCGCGTGGACCGGAACCGTCGCGTTCGACGGAATCGCGGCTTGGACCGGCAGCAAGTCGATGGACGCCGCGGCGGATGCCACGCTTGTGCTGGGTCTGCTCGGCGCACTCGGGTCGGCGGTACTCGGCGTGAACGATTGGGCTGACACGGAGGGCAATGCCGCACGCATCGGCGCGGTTCACGCTTCATTCAATGTCGCGGTGTTGGGGCTGTTCGGCGCGTCGTGGGTACTGCGCCGTCGCGGGTCGAAGCGGCGCGTCGGGGCCCGCGTGCTGTCCGGCTTGGGCTTCCTCGCGCTCGGTCTTTCCTCACATCTGGGCGGCAATCTCGTATACGAGCAAGGAGTCGGCGTACAAGACCGCAAACCGCTGCGCTGACGCTTGATAGTTCCGAGATTCCGTGTCCGGCGCTCGGCAATGGAAGCCGCTCAAGGTTAGGCTTCTCCCACAAAAGTGGCACGTGCTCCTCCGATTCGTTGTAGGCTTGGGTGGGCGCGGCGAAATAGTCGGGAAGGATAGGAACCCGTTTTGACGGGTGATGCGTTTCATGGATAGGCAGCTGACAGGGCAAGGCGAACAGGGAAGTGACATCGCCTTGATCCGGCGCGTGGCGGCCGGAGATCAGCCTGCCATGGTCGCGGTTTTTGACCGACATTCCGCAGTGGTGTATGCGGTGGCTTTACGTGTCTTAAGCGACCCCGCAACTGCCGAGGATGTCATGCAGGACGTGTTCCTGCGCATCTGGCGGAATCCTCCGCCGGTTGAAGCGCCCTCGGGCAGCTTGGCGGGCTGGTTCGCGGTGCTTGCACGGAACCGGGCCATTGACCAACTGCGCCGCCGCCGCGATACCGATGCTCCCGAGGATGTGGGCCTGGTTTCGGCTTCGGACGTGGAAAAAGAAAGTGAACACCGCATTCTGCTGGAGCGGGCGCGAGCCATGATGGGCCACCTTCCGGAAGAGCAGCAAACGGTGTTGAATCTCGCGTTCTTCGACGGGCTCAGCCATTCGGAGATTGCCCAAAAGCTCGGCTCCCCGCTCGGCACCATCAAAACCCGGCTCAGGCGCGCAGTCCTGACGCTGAGAAAGGCAGCGCAGGGATGACGGGCCGAGAGCATATCCAACCCGAAGACCTGGCTTTGCACGCGCTGGGCGGGCTTACGCCGGAGGAAGCCGCGACGGTGCGCGCGCATCTGGACGGCTGCGGGCTGTGCTCGTCGGAGCTCGATGCGATTCGGCGGGATTTGGGCCTGTATGCGCTGGCGGCGGAGCCGGTTGAGCTGCCTTCCGCGGCGCGCGCGCGCTTTCTCAAGAAGCTTGGGCGTGAGCAGCAGCTGAAGCCTGCGGGAAAGCCTGCCCGTCGGCGCTGGGCGCCGGCGCTGGCGTGGGTCGGGTGGGCCGCTGCCGCCGGTTTGGCACTGGTGGCCGTCGGTCTCCATCACGACCGCGACATGCTCCAAAACGCGCTCCGGGCCGAGCATGCCGAGGCTCTCCGTTCTCAGGCGCAAGCTGAAGCGCAGCAGCGCATCCTGGGTGCTCTCACAAGCCCAGCATCGGTCCACGTGACCTTGGCCTTGCCCAAGGCTCCCGCAAGCCCCGCTGCCCGCGCGACCTATGCGCAGTCCACGGGAACGCTGCTGCTCCAGGCAAGCAACCTCCAGCCGCTGCCGCCGGGCAAGGTGTATGAGTTGTGGATCATCCCCGCGAATGGAGGCAAACCGATTGCCGCCGGAACCTTCGCGCCGGACGTCCGGGGCAACGGCAGCTTGCTTGCGCCGGCGATTCCCGGCGCGACCGCCGCCAAGGCATTCGGCATCACCGCGGAGCCGACAGGCGGCTCGCCGAGCCCGACCTTGCCGATCTTGTTATCCGGCTCGCCTTCCTAGCTTAGGGCATTACTTCCGTAACGTGCTCAGGGTTGTCCATGCACAGGACAACCCTTTTTCTTTGCATCGGAACATCCGTCGCTCGTTGTAGAACGTTACCCAGATAACCGGCGTGGGGCTCAAACAGCCGCGCCTGAAAAGAAGGCTATGACCATTCCACAGACAGCAGTGGGCAGCAACGTTTCGCGTCGCCGGTTTCTTCGCGGCGTGGGTGCCGGGGCGGGTGTCACCGCAGCAGCAGCATGGGCTTCCGGCTGCGGCAGCAACCCGGGCACCATCCAGACCCCGGCGCCGGCGCCGGCCGCGTTTACCGACCTCGATTACCTAAACTTCGCGCTCAACCTTGAGTACCTGGAGGCCGAATTTTACCTGCGCGCCGCCACGGGGCAGGGTTTGGCAACCGCGGATATCGGGGCGAACCCGGGCGCGGTGACCGGCGGAACGCAGGTTGCCTTCGCAACCCCGGCCATCCAGCAGTATGCCCTTGAGATCGCGAATGACGAGCAGCTTCATGTGCGCTTTCTTCGCGCGGCCATTACGGCGGCGGGCGGCACGCCGGTCAGCCGCCCGGCTATCGACTTCACCAATGCCTTCAATGCAGCTGCCTCGGCGGCGGGCATCGGAGCGAGCTTCAATCCATTCGCGGACGAAAACAGCTTCATCGTCGGCGCGTTTACGTTTGAGGATGTCGGCGTCACTGCTTACGACGGGGCTGGCCCTTTGTTGACCAACAAAAACACAGTGCTCGCCGCCGCGGGTTCCATTGTCGCGGTCGAGGCTTACCATGCCGGGCTGATCCGCACACTGCTCGCCTACCTGGGCGCACCCTACACCACCTATGCGAACCAGATTTCGACGCTGCGCGGCACGGCGAGCGCGGCGGCCGGTGCAAGCTCGGGCGCGGCGGAAACACCAGTCACCGGGGCAAACGGCAGTATCAACATTGTCGCCACCGACTCCAACTCGCTTGCTTACAGCCGCGTACCCAATCAGGTGCTGCACATTGTGTACCTGGCCGCGACCCCGGGTGTGGTCAGGAGCGGAGGCTTTTTCCCGAGCGGCTTAAACGGAACCATTTCCGCTTCGACACTGTGACGCGCACGCTCCATATAGAGGACACCATGCAGACGATTGAAGAAACGCAGCAGGAAAGCGGCCTTCGCAGCCGCCGCTCCGCACTCCTGATGGGCGGGGCCGCCTTGGCCGGCTTAGCGCTCACCCGCGGCGCGCAGGCGCAGGCCGCCATCACCGACAACGACATTCTGAACTTCGCGCTCAACCTTGAATATTTGGAAGCGCAGTATTATTCGCTCGCCGTCAATGGGACACCGCTGGACGCTTCCATCACCACGGGCATCAACGCCAACGGCCAAACCAGCGCCACGGTTTCGCCCGGCGGCACGGTAACAGTCAAGGCCTCTTCCAGAGTCAACTTCGTCACGCCGCAGCTGGCCGCGTATGCCGCCGAAGTAGCCAATGACGAATTAAACCACGTCCGATTCCTGCGTACCGCGCTGGGAGCGAACGCGGTTGCCCAGCCCAACATCGATCTTCTGAACAGCTTCAACACCCTGGCCGCGGCTGTCGGGCTGGGAGCCACTTTCGATCCGTTCGCGAATGAAACCAATTTCTTGATTGGCTCGTTCATCTTCGAGGACGTCGGTGTGAGCGCATATCTGGGAGCAGCCCCGCTGATCGCGAGCTCGTCGATTCTGGCCGCCGCGCTCAGCATCCACGCGGTCGAGGCCTACCACGCGGGCGCGGTGCGGACGCAGATCTTCCGCACGGGCGCGCCGGCGACGACGGATACTACCGCGATTGCCGCCTTCCGCGCGCGCTTCGACGCAACCGCCACCAGCGACATCGGTGTAGGGACCACGCAAATCACGCTCGGGACCGCTTCAACCATTGTCGATGTCGACCCGACCATTGCCCGCGTACAGCCTCGTACTCCCGCGCAAGTGTTGGGTGTGGTGTACGGCGGCGGCGCGGCCGGGGTTGGCGGCGCATTCTTCCCCAATGGGGTGAATGCGACGAATTCCGCGCTTCGTTAGAAGATTTCCACGACTTTCACCGAAAGGCGTTGGGCTCGATGCCCAACGCCTATTTTTTGGGACCGCCGTAGAATCGTGGGCATGGAAGCCAACGAAGTACAGGAACTGCATGAACAGCACGCGCATGCGGCGGCCGAAGGCGGCGGGCACAGCGGCAACCTCAAGCCGGTCAGCTTCAGCATGGCCGTATTGGCCGTGCTGGTGGCCATCGTTACCGTGCTGGGCCACCGCGAGCACACCGAGGCCGTGCTGAACCAGGCAAGGGCCAGCGACCAATGGGCGCTGTACCAGGCCAAGAAAATTCGCCAAAACGACACCCAGCTCGGCATCGACTTGTTCGGCTCGCTCGCCTTGCGCGACCAGGCCGGCGCGCAGGCTACCGCCAACAACTACAAAGCGCACCTAACGAAGTGGGCGAAGGATCTGGACCAATCGCAGGAAGTCGCCCGCGGCTTTGAGGAGCGCGTGGAAGCGGCGGAGCGCAAGGCAAGCCGGTTTGACCTGGGCGAGGCGCTGCTGGAGATCGGCTTGGTCGTCACCTCCATTACCCTGCTGACCCGGCAAAAGATGTACTGGTCGCTCGGCCTGACGTTCGGGGGTTTGGGTCTCCTGGTAGCGGTTGAGGGCTTATTCCTCCACTAAGGCTGCTGTTGCTCCTGCTGCTCTGGGTTTGCGGGGCTCAGGCACAGGAGCGCGGGCACTCGGTTGTGCTCGTGGTGTTGAGCGGCTTTCGCTGGGATTACGCGGGCAAGTACGGCGCGCCGAATCTGCTCGCCATGGCCCGCGGCGGCGCGAGCGCGCCCGAAGGCATGCTGCCGGCCTACCCGGCGGAAAGCCGCGCCAACCTGCAAACACTGGTGACGGGCTTGTATCCGGAGCACCACGGCACCTTCGCTGGCAGCTCGACCGGCCCGGACCTTGCTGGAGCCCGGCTTAACTTGACGTTGTGGGCGCTTGCCGAACAGAACGGGGTCCGCGCGGCTGCGTGGGCTGGGCCGGCTGCGAGGGTGCTTCGCTGCATGAGAACGGGACGGCGGACAGCGCTCGGGTGGAACAGGCGCTCGCTCTGCTGAAGCCGGTGACGGCCGCACAGCCGCGATTCATCACGCTGGTCCTTGAAGGAGTAGATCGAGCCGGGCGCACCTTCGGTCCCGAAAGCCCGCAAACCCGCGCGGCGGTGAAGCAGGCCGACGCGCTGGTGGGCCGTCTACGGGCAGCGATCGCCGCGCTCAAGCTGCCCGTGGATTTTGTTGTCGTGAGCGACCGCGGGCTGGCCGGGACCGACGGCGGTTGGATCGACCTGGACAGCTATACGGACCTAAGCGGTTTTAACACTGCGGGCGCGCTTTTGTATGCGCCGAGCGAGGCCGAAGCGCAGCGGGCGTATGAGCAGCTCAAGATCGCCGACGCGCGCTTCAAAGTGTACCGACGCAAGGACCTGCCGCGCGAGCTGCACTTTCATGCGAACCCGCGCGCGGGCGACCCGGTGATCGTCGCGGACGGCCCTTACGCGATCCGGGCGCGCAAGACTTCAGAGGCAGCTCCGGAGCTGGGCACGGATGGGTATGACTCCAGGCAGGTTCCGGAGATGAAAGCGATCTTCTATGCCGAAGGGCCGGACATTCGGGCCGGGATAAGGCTGAAGCCGTTTGAGAACGTCAATGTTTTCCCGTTTCTAGCCGGACTGCTTGGGGTCGAGGGCCCAAAGGTGGATGGAAGCGCGGGAGTCTTGTCGACTGTGTCAAGTCACTGATCTGCACTCACGAGAATGCCGCCGAGATAGGTCGCTCTGAGCTCTCCTGAGGGCGTGAGAAGATTGAAGTCGGCGCGCCCGCCTTCCTTCAAAAACCCCGCGTTGAGCCCGGCCATCCGCGCCGGGTTTGCGGTCGCGGCTCGTACGGCTTGCGCAAGCGGCACCCCGCCCTCGCGCATGTAGCGGCGTACCCCGGCATCGAGCGTCAGGGTCGAGCCGGCAAGGGTGTCCTCGCCCGTGATGGCTCGTCCGCCCGCGACCCGCACGTCGAGCTCGCCCAGCTTGTACGCGCCGTCGGGCATGCCAGCCGCGGACATGGCATCGGTGATCAGGATGGCGCGGTTCGCCGGTTTAGCGCGCGCGAACAGTTTCACCATCGCGGGCGCGGTATGGAAGCCGTCGCAGATCAGCTCGGCCCATAAATCGTCTTCGGTCAGCGCGACGCCCAGGATGCCGGGATCGCGGTGGTCGAGCCGGCGCATGGCGTTTAAGGTGTGGGTGCAAGAGCGCGCGCCTGCCTGGACCGCTTTTTCTGCGGCTTCGGTTCCCGCGTCGCTGTGGCCGATCGAGACCGTGACCCCGCGCGCCGCGGCGTGGGTGATCAGGTCGAGCGCGCCGGGCAGCTCGGGCGCGATCGTGAGCAGCGCCACCCGGCCCTCGGCGGCTTCCAGCATACGGTCAAAGAAGGCAATGGAGGGTTCAAGCAGATCGTGGGGCGGGTGCGCGCCGCGCTTGGAATGCGAAAGGAACGGGCCTTCCAGGTGAATCCCGAGCGGGCGGGCGCGGCCCGGCTCCGGCG
>CAXTUV010000073.1:0-10059 GCA_964247445.1 uncultured Acidobacteriaceae bacterium
CCTACACGGTGCGCGTTCGGCTGGGAGACGAAACGCGGCAGTCGCTCGACTCCCTCCGCGATACGGTCTTCAATTCGAGCACCGGACGCACCGCCTCGCTCGGGTCCATGACGACCATCACGCAACTGCCACCGCAGAACGAGATTCGGCGTGAAAACCTCGAACGCCTCACAGTCGTAACAGGACGCCTGGAGGGTACCGACCTTGGCACCGCCGTGAAGCAGGTGCAGGCGCGCGTAGCTGCCCTGCATCTGCCGTCGAGCGTGCGCGTCGAGTACGGGGGCACCTACCAGGAGCAGCAGAAATCCTTCGCCGACTTGGCCCGGGTCTTGCTCCTGGCTTTGGTGCTGGTCTTCGGCGTGCTGCTGACCGAGTTCCGCAACTTCGCCGCCCCTGCCGCGATCCTTCTTTCCTCGGTGCTGTCCATCGGCGGCGTGGTGGGCGCGCTGCTCCTCACGGGCACGACGTTCAACGTCGCCAGCTTCATGGGGCTGATCATGGTGATCGGCATCGTCGCTAAAAATGGCATCCTGCTGCTCGACGCCGACGAGCGCTATCGGGCGGAAGGGGCGGATGCGCGCGCGGCGATGCTGATGGCCGCCGAGCGCCGTTTGCGCCCCATTCTGATGACGGCGCTTGCCGCAGTGTCCGGGATGCTGCCCTTAGCGCTGGGCCTCGGCGCGGGCTCGCAGATGCTGCAGCCGCTGGCCATCGCCGTCATCGGCGGCGTCACGATCTCCCTGCTGCTGAGCCTGGTGGTGACGCCTGTGATGTACTTCCTACTTACACGGCAGCGCGAGGCTTGAATCAGCGGCCGACGACGAGCACGGTAAAGGTGTCCGGCACAATCGCGGGCCTCGGATGCGGGTTGTCGGCTGTCGGCTCAGGACGCGGTCCCTGCTCGGCCGTCACGAGGTACACCCGATCCGTGGACGGGTCGTAGGCCATGGTGCGGGCGCCTTTCTGCGTGGGCAGCGACTCGACGGTCTTGTACCCATGCGCCGCATCCACGACGCTCAAGGTCCCATCACCGTTCGAGCTGAAGGTAAGCCGGTGCTTCTCGTCATAGCCGGCGGCATCCGGTCCGTTGCCGATCGCAGCCGTGGCAAGCTGCTTGCCGCTTTCCGTGTCGAGAACGGCCATTTTGCCCCCGTCGCATACGGAGAACAGCCGGTGGTGCTCCCGGTCCATCGCCATGCCGGAGGGCGAATCGCACTCCGTCAGCGCGAAGGAACGGGTCAGCGATTTCGCTTGGGCGTCGAGCTCCACGATCATGTTCTTGTCTTCGATGTTGTCGAACACGTGGCCCTTGCCGTCCGGCTGCGGGAACTCCGGTTTGCCCGGTAGGTCGATGGTTGCGACGGCCGTCCGAGAGGCAGTGTCGATTACGGTCACGTTTTTACTGCGTCCGTTGAAAGCCCATACGGTTTTGGTCACCGGCTCGTAGGTGATGCCGTCCGAGTTGGTGCCGGCCGGGATGCTTGCGAGCACGGCGAAGCTTTTGCGGTCGAACACGACCACAGCATCCGCGCCGCCGTCGGAGATATATCCGGTGCGCCCGTCCGGGTCGAGAGCGATGCCGTGCGTGCCCTTCAACCCGGTGATCGCGCCCACCGCCTTGCCCGTCTTGGTATCGACAACCTCGACCCGCGGCCCGTGCGTGAGGTAGAGCAGGTGCGCGCTCGGGTCCGCCAGCAGATAATCCCAGCCGCCTGTGCCTCCGATCTTCCAGTGGTCCAGCACATGGTAGGGCTGCTGCCCCCAAGCCGCCCCGCCGCACAGGGCAAGCAGGGTGCCGCAGCACAGCCGCGTTGAAACAAAGCGCATACGCTCTCCGGTGCCGGCAAACCGGCACGAGAATAGTCTCGCCCACAAACCTTAATCCGACCTGAAGGACACGGTCACCCGGGTGCCTTGGCCCAAGGCGCTTTCTACCTTGATGGCGCCGCCGGCGGATTGAACGACGGCATGGCAGATCGACAAACCCAGCCCGGCGCCGCCTGTCTCGCGGGAGCGGGACGTGTCCTCGCGGTAAAACCGCTCGAAGATATGCGGCAGCGCCTCCGGGGAGATGCCGGCCCCACAGTCTTCCACCGTGAGCACGGCTGTTCGCGGCGAAAGACCTTCCAGGCGCAGGCCGATGCGCACCGACGATCCCGCGCTGCTGTGCTGCACCGCGTTGACAACCAAATTAGCAAGGAGTGTCTGGCTTTTCTCGCGCTCAAGCCGCACCGGAGCGTGCGCGGTGAGGGCTGCTTGGAGCACCACGCCGTGCGACTCCGCGAAGCTTTCGAGCTCCGCAAGAACAGCCCGGGCGCTTTCAGACAGGTCCACGGCTTCCGCCGTGGCTTCCGCTGGCTCCTCGAAGCGCGCCAGCATCAGCATGCGCGACACGAGCTCTTCCACGCGGCTGTTGTCCTCAAGCACACGCCGGAGGCCGTCCCGGTACTCCTCCGGCGACCGCGGCCGCAGGGTGAGCAGCTGCACGGTCGACCGCACCACGGCGACCGCCGTTTTCAGCTCGTGCGTGGCGTCGCCGACAAACCGGTGCTGCGCGTCGAATGCCTCGCGGAGCCGGGCCATGGTCGCCGACAGCGCCCGCGCCAGGGGCTCGAGCTCCCGGAGTCGCAGGGCTTCCGGTGGCGGCTCGAACACGAGCGAACTCGTGGAAATCCCACCCGCCGCAATCGCCAGGGCGTCCAAGGGCTGGAAAATTTTCCTGAGCCCTATCAGCAGCAGCGCCGTGGTGATGCACAGCAAGGCAAGGCTGACGGCGGCTGAAAATCCGGCAGCTTCGAAAACCTCGTGCCAGATGTGATTTGTCCGGGCATCATAGACGATCGTCACCGGCCTTCGCAGGCCCGCGCCGCCGGACTCCTCCCGATCGATGATTCTCAGGGCTTCCCGCTGGAAGCAGCGGTAGCCCTTTCCGCCGTACTCGCGGTTCACAAAGCCGTCCCGGCCACGCTCGATGAGCTGCGCCGGCGCGTTTGGGGAAGCGCCCAGCAGGCGGCCGCCCTGGTTGTACACGGCGAAAACGTCCGCCGCGGGCAGGCTCAGCTCCGTCGGGTCGATCGCGACATTGTCCTCCGGGTCTTCGGCGTCCTGCACCGCGCCGAGCAGCGAGTCCGAGCGCCCCTGGAGCATGATGTCAAAGGCGCGGACTCGGGTATGCCATTCGTGCAAGACCGCGGCGCAGGAGAACGCGGCCGCGCACACCATCTCGGCGATCAAGACGGTAGCCAATGCCTGCCTGGTCAGGGAGCTCGTTTTCATGCATTGGGGCTCATTGCGGGGCCAGGCGGTAACCTCTTCCCCGCACGGTTTCAAGCAGCACGGCGTCGGTAGTTCCGCGCAGCTTCTTGCGCAGGTTCGACACGTGCGCTTCGATGACGTTTGAGTGGTGCTTCCAGGTGAAGTCGTACATGTGTTCGAGCAGCTCCTCTTTCGGCACCAGCGCGCGCGGGCGATGCATTAGGTACTCGAGGATGCGGTACTCCGCCGGCGAAAGATCGACGGGGCTGCCGGCGCTGAACACCGTCTGCTCGGCCAGGTTCAGCGTCAACACGCCGAACCGGAGCACAGCCTCCGCCACTCCCTTGCCTCTCCGAATCAAGGCGCGGGAGCGGGCAAGCAGCTCACCTAGGTCGAACGGCTTGGTCAGGTAGTCGTCCGCTCCCAGGTTCAGCAGTTCTACTTTGCTCCGTGTTTCGCCCACGGCGGTCAACACCAGCACGGGAGTGACTTTGTTCGCCGCCCGCACCTTTCGCAGAACCTCGCGGCCGGGTACTTGGGGAAGCATCAGGTCAAGCAGGACGAGGTCGTAGCTTCGTACAGCGCACAGCAGGAGAGCCTCCCGACCGTCAGCCGCGAGGTCAACGGCATAGCCCGCTCCTTCGCGCAAGGCGGCCGCGATGTTTTCCGCGAGCCGAGCCTCGTCTTCTACTACAAGGACACGCATGCACTCCATATTGAACCTTGCGGCTGTATAGGGTTGCCGTGCGTCCGGCAGAGGCGCGCATCTTCCACGCTTATGGCTAGCTCTCAGCGGGAACTACCTTGAACGCTCTAGGGATCCTCTGGACAAGTGTCGTCCTGAGAGGAAGAAGCCGGTGCTCCAGGAAAAGGGGTCCTCCTGAGCGCAGCGAAGGATCTGCTCTCCCTCTCCCAGCGCATGGGAAAAGCAGACCTTTCGTCGCGTTCGCTCCTCAAGATGAAACCCTCTTTTACCGTTTGTATCAATTCTGCTCCGACGCCGCCAAGGGCGATTCGGGGCGCGCTTCCGGCGTTTCTAAAAGAGGATTTTGACGGCAAGCTGCGTGTTGTAGGGCTCGCCCGAGCCGATGCCGGGCGCGCCGTATTGGACGCCGATGGTCGAGGTGCTGGTGCCGAACGAGGAACCGGAGCTGACGTTGTTGTTCGGTTGAGCCAGGTTGATGCGGTTGAGGACGTTGAACATTTCAACACGGAGCTGCGCGCGGACGCGCTCCTTGTAAAGGGGAACATTCTTTACAACGGACAAATCAACGTCGCTGAATCCAGGCCCTGTGATCTGATTGCGGCGGAGATTGCCGTAGGTGCCGACAACTGGAGCGGCAAAGCTGGTGGGGTTGAGATACTGCGCGTGCGAGTAGCCGACCACAGAGCGGTTCGCGTTGAGGGCCGGTCCGGTGATCTCGGCGCGATCCTGGTTTTCGCCCGTGCCGCTGTTGTCCGCGCCGGACAGGACGTTGATCGGCTCGCCGTTCTGAAATTTGACGATGCTGTTGAGCTCCCATCCGTGGGTCAGCGCATTAGGGCCGTAGGCCAAGCCGGGGATGTCGTAATTGAGGTAAGCGGAAAAATGATTGCGGATGTCGTCGGTGGCATTCCCGTAATCCCCGCGCAGGTTGAGCGAGTTTTGCGGGTTGGTGTTGAAGCTGCTGGCGTCGTCGAGATTGTGGCTCCAGGCGTAGGAGAACTGACTGGTGAAGCCGTGCCACGCGCTGCTGCGCAAGGAAATCTGTAGCGCGTTGTAACTGGAGATTGCTGCGGAGTTGATCTGGTTGACGATGCCGAAGTTAGGGAACTGCGCGAAGTAGGGGCGCGATGCCTGCTGCGGCGAGAAAGCAGCGCCTGCCGGCCCGGCGGCCTGGTCAAGTTGCTGCCCCGGAACAACGGCGGACTGATTAATGTCTTCAAGCACAAGGTTGTGGCGGCTGCCCGTGCTGACGTAGCCGAGATTAAGCAGCCAGGCGCGGCCGATGGTTTGCTCAAGGTTGATGCCGAAGTTCTGAGCGTAGGGAGTTTTGAAGTTGCGCGTGACCGAGTAGATGGAAACCACATTGTTACCGGTGGGCTGGCCCGCGGCGGCGGTGAAGATAGGCGTGACCTGGTTCAAGGTCCAGATGGGGGCGGGCGCGCTGGCGGAGTTGGTGAGGACGATGGCCTCGTTCGGTTCAACCCCGGCGGGATTGTTGTTGACGCCGCTCGCGCCATCGTTGGGAATGCCGAGATTGCCGAAGAAGGCTTGGCCGGCGGGCTGGTCGAAGTAAAGGCCGTAGTTGCCGCGCACGACGGTGGACGGGCTGAGCTGGTAGGAGAAGCCGATGCGCGGCGAAAAGTTTAGTTTGTTGCTGTTGTAGTCGTAGTCCGGGCTGCCGGCACCCGCGCCGGTGACGACCAGGCCGCCCGCGGAAGGATCAAAAACGGAGGTGTCGGCGGGGTTGGTGTA
This sequence comes from uncultured Acidobacteriaceae bacterium, assembly GCA_964247445.1. GTDB lineage: Bacteria > Acidobacteriota > Terriglobia > Terriglobales > Acidobacteriaceae > EB88. Next base: position 5,714 of record CAXTUV010000073.1, read on the forward strand.
GAAGGGCTGCTGGTAGTCGTAGCGCAGGCCGAGGTTGACGTTGAGCTTGGGGTTGACCTGCCAGGAGTCCTCAACGAAGCCGGTGCCGGTATGCGTGTAGATGAAGCGCTCTTGAGTGCCGAGGGTAATGTCGGACTGATAGGCGTAGCCCGCCAGGAAATCGGCCAGGGTCTGGATGTTGGTGTCGGTGACCGAGGTGTCGTTCTGCCAAGGTCCAAGAATGCCGCCGCTGCCGAAATTAAACCTTCAGCAGCCGCCGAAGTTGTAGTAAAGGTCGATGTAAGCGCGGCGGTACTCGAGGCCGAAGCGGAGCTGGTGCCTGCCGAGCGTCCAGGAAAGCGTGTCGGCGATGTGCCCGGTAATATCGTTGCGGCCCGAGGTGGGGGTGACGCCGATAGAGTCGAAGCCGGTGATGTTGATGTCCGGGGAGCCGGACAGCGCGGCACCGGTGTTGAGGCCGGCTAGGGCAAGCGGGTTTTGGCCGTGCTGGGCATCGGCAAACCCTTGGGTGAAGTAGCTGACCCCTCCGGCTACTTGGTTGGTCAGGTTGGGACGAAGGCTGTAATTCCAAACCACGTCGTAATTTGAGATATGCGAAGGAACAACTTGGAAATACTCGGGTAGATACGAACCGCTGGGCGCGTCGGCATAGCCCTGGCCGAAATAATAGCGGCCGGAAAGGTGGCTCTTATCGCTGAAGTTATGGTCGAGCTTGGCGACAAGATTATGGCTGTAGCCGTTTTCCGGGGCGCTGCTGGAATAGTTAAGCGGAGTGCCCGGCAGGTTGGCAATCAGGGCCGGCTGCCAAAGCGTACCGAGGATGTTTTGAGAAACTTGGCTGGGGGCGACGTTATACTTTTGGAGCTCGGCGAGAGCGAGCGCCTGGTAGGCGGGCGACGGCTCAGTCGTGGTGTTGATCGCGCCGATGATGAACTTCTGCTCCTCATAGGTAGCAAACAGGAAGGTGTGGTCCTTCCAAAGTGGGCCGCCGACCGAGCCGCCGAAGTTCTCATTGCGAAGGGGCGAGTTGCCGGAGCCGGGCGTGGTGAAGGGCGAGGATACGGCGAGGGCTTCGTTCCGGTTGAAGTAGTAAGCCGTTCCGTGAATCTGATTCGTGCCGGATTTGGTCGTGATGTTCAGGTTGCCGCCGGGGCTGCGACCGGACTCGGCATTGCCGGTGGTTTGGAGCGAGTACTCATCCAGCGCGTCGATGGGATACACAACACCGGAGATGCCGGAAATGCCGCCCTGGTTGACGGCGTCGACCTGGAGATACAGGTCGTTGTTGTCGGTGCCGTCGATGGTGTAGTTGAGCTGGTCGGAGCGCAAACCGTTCACGGAGCCGGAGTTGTTGTAGCCGGCAAAGGCGGCTGAGGTACCGAGAAGCTGCGTGAAGTCGCGTCCGTTTAAAGGCGTGCTTTGGAGCGCGTTGCCGGAAAGCGTAGTCGTCTGCGCGATGGTGGTGGTGTCGAGCGACAAGGCATCCGCCGAAACTTGCACGGTGTCGGCCTGCTGCGCGAGGTTCAACTTCACGGGCAGCGTATACACTTTGCCTGCCAACACCTGCACGCCGTTCACGTCCGTGCTTTGGAACCCGGTTGCCTCGACCTTGACGGTGTACGCGCCGGCGGGAAGCTCACCAAAGGAAAACTCGCCCGCGCCGGAGGAAACGGCTTCGTGCGCGGAGGAGGTTGCCACCTCAATGGCGCTGACCTTGGCTCCGGCAACGACCGCGCCGGAGGGGTCGACGATGCTGCCGTTGATGTTGCCGCGAAAGGTCTGCGCGAAGGACGGCGCGGCGACGAGCAGCAGCGGCGCAAGCAGCGGAAGTACACGCATGCGGTCTTGATTTCTTTGCATCATTGCCTCCTCACAATTGCATCAAGGGCCGGACCAGAAAGTAGGCACCGGTCGGCGGTGAGAATAGGTACTCGGCTTTAGGCAAGCAATCGGCTGCGATGAAAGTTCTTGCTATGCACGTAAGACCGAAACCAAAAGCGCAAAGGGAAGCTCGGGGCAGGCAATCCAGGCTTTACGCAGGGGTAGATATACCGCATTATGCCTGCGGCGCACTGAAATCAGAACAGGTTTCAGCAATTTCCTTACGACTTCATTGTGGACTGCGGCTTTGGCTTATACGCCGTATAACATGAGCCGTTACCGGGGCGGCAGCCGGCTGTATTGTGCCCGGGGACAATACCGAGCTGTTGCTCCGCACGCCAGCCTTCCCGGCGATCAATCTGCGGGGTCGTAGTTGAGGTTCGGTGCCAACCAGCGCTCAACTTCCTTGACGCTCATGTTCTTGCGTTGGTGATAGTCCACGACTTGGTCGCGATCGATCTTGCCGAGGCTGAAGTAGCGCGATTCCGGATGCGCGAAGTAAATGCCGCTTACACTGGACCCCGGCCACATCGCGAAGGACTCGGTGATCCTCATCCCCGTGTTGGCTTCCACATCGAGCAGACGCCAGATTTGGCCCTTCTCGGAGTGGTCCGGACATGCCGGGTAGCCGGGGGCCGGCCGGATCCCGCGATAGTTCCCCTGGATGATTTCGGCGGGAGTGAGGCGTTCCCGGCACCCATACCCCAACTCGTCGCGGACTTGCTTATGCAGGCATTCGGCGAAGGCCTCCGCCAGACGATCGGCGATCGCTTCCGCCATGATGGCGTTGTAATCGTCGCCTTCGGCCCTGAAGCGCTCCGTTAGTTCCTTCAAACCGATGCCGCTGGTGACGGCGAACGCGCCGATGTAATCCGCACATCCGGACGCGCGCGGCGCGATATAGTCGGCGAGCGAGCGGCAGGGCTCGCTGCCCTCGCGGTTGGCCTGCTGGCGAAGAAAGCTGAAGCGCTCAAGAACCGTGGCGCGGGTTTGATCCGTGTACAGTTCCACATCATCACCCACCGCATTGGCCGGGAAAAGCCCATACACGCCGCGCGCCGTGATGAGTTTTTCCTTCACGATGACATCGAGCAGGGCGTTAGCTTCCTGATGAATCTGACGGGCTAACTCGCCCTGCGTTTCATCGTCCAGAATACGCGGGTAGATGCCTTTCAGCCCCCAGGTATGGAAAAGCGGGCTCCAGTCGATGAACTCGCGCAAGGCATCCAGGGAGAAACCGTTCAGGACGCGGACGCCGGTGAAGGCGGGCACCGGCAAATCCTCGCTGCGCCACTTGATCGGGGTGCGGCGCGCGCGCGCCGTTTCGAGCGAAACGACCGGCTGGCGCGGCTGCGCGTAGGCTGTCCGCAGCGCCTCGTACTCGGTTTGGAGGGCGGCGACAAATGCCGGCTTGCCTTCCGTGCTCAAGAGGCTGGTGGTTACCGGCACCGCGCGGCTCGCATCCAGCACATGAATCACAGGCTGGCTGTAGTGCGGCGCGATCTTGACGGCTGTGTGCCTGCGACTGGTGGTCGCTCCGCCGATCAAGAGCGGCAGCTTAAAGCCCTGGCGCTCCATCTCCTTGGCGACATGCACCATCTCGTCAAGCGAGGGTGTGATGAGGCCGCTCAGTCCGATCAGGTCGACCTTCTCCGCCCGGGCTCGTTCCAAAATCTTCTCACTCGAAACCATCACGCCCATGTCGATGACTTCGTAGTTGTTGCATGCCAGCACGACCCCCACGATGTTCTTGCCGATATCGTGGACATCTCCTTTGACGGTCGCAAGCAGGACCTTGCCCTGCGCCTTCACGGTTTGCCCGGCAGCCTCCATCGCGGCTTTTTCAGCCTCCATGTAGGGTGTCAGGTGGGCGACCGCTTTCTTCATCACGCGGGCCGACTTCACCACCTGCGGCAGGAACATCTTTCCGGCCCCGAACAGGTCGCCGACCACGCCCATGCCGTCCATCAGCGGGCCTTCAATGACCGGCAGCGGCCGCCCCAGCTTGACGCGTGCCTCTTCGGCATCCACCTCGATGAAGGTGTCGATGCCCCGAATAAGCGCGTGCGCGAGCCGCTCCTCGACCGTGCCGTTGCGCCACTCCTCCGCTTTTTTCTCGCTGACGACCTCCGCGTGGCCCTTGATCTGTTCGCTGAACGCGACCAGGCGCTCGGTGGCTTCCGGGGTGCGGTTGAGCAGCACATCCTCGACCAGCACCTTCAGCTCGGGCTCGATGTCCTCATATACCTCAAGCATGCCGGCGTTGACGATGCCCATATCCATGCCCGCCGCGATGGCGTGGTAAAGAAACGCCGAGTGCATCGCCTCGCGCACCTTGTTGTTGCCGCGGAAGCTGAACGAGATATTGGAAACGCCGCCCGAAACCTTCGCATGGGGCAGGTTGGTCTTGATCCAGCGCGTAGCCTCGATGAAGTCCACCGCGTAGTTGTTGTGCTCCTCCATGC
>CAXTUV010000074.1:0-10033 GCA_964247445.1 uncultured Acidobacteriaceae bacterium
GTTCGGAAGAGGACAGGTTCGAGAGCGGGTTTTCCGATTCGGTCGCGGGCATGCAGACATTAAAACAGTCTGATTCATGGGATGTGTCTCGGCTCGGCTTCTTGCTTCAGCTTCAGAAGCTCGCGCTCGGCTTGCTGGGTACGGTCCGCGCCGTCGGCCATGGCGAAAAGCTTCGCCGCGAGCTCCGCGGTCAGCGCATTTTGGTCCGCGCGCCAACTCCAGTTCCCTTCCGCCGCAGACGGAACATTCATCCGGGCCTCGGAACCCGCACCGATCGCGTCCTGCAAGGGGAATAGGCAGAGGTCCGCGACCGAGGAGGAAGCGGCACGCATGAGCGCCCATCCGGCACCGTCGTCGCCTAAGCCAACATAGCTGGCGACAGCTTGCTTTTCCTCCGGGGTGGCAGTGCTGTGCCACCAACCGACAGTGGTGTCGTTGTCGTGCGTACCGGTGTAGACCACGGCATTCGTCACGAACCGGTGCGGCAAGTAGGCGTGGGCGCCGCGGTTGCCGAAGCCGAACTGCAGAATCCGCATGCCGGGCAGAGCGAACTCCTCGCGAAGCGCATCGACCTCCGGAGTGATCAGGCCGAGATCCTCGGCGACAAATGGGAGTTCGCCGAGCTCTTCGCGAAGCTTCCGAAACAGCGCACTGCCGGGCGCTTTCACCCACTCGCCGTTCACAGCAGTTTCATCCTCGGCGGGGATAGCCCAGAAAGCGTCGAAGCCGCGGAAATGGTCGAGACGGATCATGTCGAACAGTTCTTGGGCGCGGCGCATGCGGGCCACCCACCAATCAAAGCCGCGCTCCTCGAGCACATCCCAGCGGTACAGCGGATTACCCCAGCGCTGGCCGGTTTCGCTGAAGTAGTCCGGCGGCACGCCGGCGACGCGGATGGGGGCGCGCTCCCCATCAAGCTCAAACAAGTCGGGGTTGGTCCACACGTCGGCTGAGTCGAAGGAGACGAAAATCGCGATGTCGCCCATGAGCTTGATGCCGTGCTCGCGGCAGTAGTCGCGTAAGTGCTGCCATTGCTCGTCGAAAGCGAACTGGATAGCCTTTTCGATCGCCAAGGCATCGGCCTGTTCTGACCGGAACCGGTCCATAGCTTCGGGCTCGCGGTGGGCGAGCGCGCGCTCCCAATCGGTCCATAGGGCATTTTCGTGCCGCTCGCGAAGAACGACAAAAGCGGCATAGTCGTCCAGCCAGCTCTGCTTTTCCTTGCAGAAGGCTTGGAACCGGGTGTGCTGTTCAGGGTCGGGATGCGCGAGAAAGGCGGCCGCGGCCTCGCGCAGAAGCGGAAGCTTTTCAGCGATCACTTGGTTGAAGTCGACCTTGCCCGTGCTCTTCGGCAGGCCGGCGAGGCGGTCGCGGGCGATCCATCCCCAATCGGCGAGCACCTCCAGACTAACCAAGAGCGGATTGCCGGCCATGGCGGACAACGCGGCATAGGGGGAGTTGCCGTAGCCTACCGGATTAAGCGGCAGCACCTGCCAGATACGCTGCCCGGCCGAGTGAAGGAAGTTCGCGAAGTCGTAAGCAGCGGGGCCGAGGTCGCCGATGCCGCCGGGCGAAGGTGATGTGAAGCAGGAGGCCGGAAGCGCGGTCAAAGGGCATGCCTTATAGATGCGCTTCGGGCCCGGAACATGTTCAGGGCATGATCAAGGGAAGGAGCTGCCGGCCGTTCTTGCGCTAGGCCCGGAAGTGCGCCTCGAGGGTAAGGACCTTGCCTCGGGATCGGAGCTCAGCCATGCGGACAAGGCAGGCGTCGGCGAGCGCTATGGGCAGGTCACAATACTTTGTGGTAAGAGCGGCGAGGGCGTGACATTCGACAGCTACGGAGAAATCTACGGTAAGAAAGTCAGAGTCGAGTAGGTTGAAAATGCTGGCAGGTCCAATGTGCTCGCGCTTCGCTAAGAATGCTTCGATAAGCACGGCTTCGCAAGTAAGAAAAGGATTGGACAATGTTGAAACTGCAAATCGGCCCATGCGTGATGAGCTTCGCCAGCACTTAGGAAAGTAGTGATCGGCCAGTATCGATGAGAACGCAGGGTTTACCTATCGAAATCACGCATGTACTCGGGATTCGTCGCTATGTCGTTGGGAAGGCTTTTTAGGACACCGCGAAGGTGCTTCACGCCTTCGTAAGTACTCCCTGGCTGGGCAGCTTCGCTTGTTTTCAGCCGCGCTTGCAATGATCCGCGCACAATCTCGGACTTGGAGTGGTACTCGGCGCGAGCGGCTGCTTCGAGCCGGGCCGCGAGCGCGTCAAGAGTTTTGCAAGTGAGAACCATTACTGAACCATAAGACCGGATACGGCAGCCGGCAATACCGCGGCAATCCAGCGTCTAAGCCGCCATGCAGGATGTGACACGAGACGCACTGGAAAACGGTTTAGCGGAACTGGAGCGTCTGCCCGGCGACGCGCGCACGGGGTTCTATGGGCCGGGCTCGATGAGCTGGCGCGTGAATCGGGAGTCGGCGGTTTTTCTCGGCGCGGGCCGCGCGGCACTGCTGCAGATCGCGCATCCGTGGGTGGCGGCGGCGCTCGCGCAGCACTCCAACCTGCTCCACGACGCCTTGGGGCGGTTTCACGGGACGTTTCGGGTGGTTTACACGCTTGTGTTCGGCAGCCGGACGCAGGCGCTGGCGGCAGCCCGGGCACTGTACGCGCGGCACATACCTGTCCGTGGCTCACTGCCGGGAGGCGGGCATTACTTGGCCAACGAAGCCGAAGCGCTGACCTGGGTATGGGCGACGCTGGTCGAGTCGGCGGTGCTGGCGCATGACTTCGCGCTGCCGCCGCTCACCGCGAGCGAGCGCGGGCGGTACTACATGGAGGCACGGACGCACGCGGCCTTGTTTGGGATCGCGCCTTCCCGGTTGCCGGACAGCTGGGCGGGGTTCGAGGTATATGTCGCGGGCGCGCTGCGCGGGCTGCGGGTGGACTCCGGCGGCCGCGCCCTGGGGGCAAGCGTGCTGAGCGGGGCGGGCACTTGGGTGCGGGTGCCCGGTTGGTACCGGGCGCTCACCGCAGGGTGGCTCCCGCCGGAGCTGCGGGCGGGCTTCGGGCTGGACTGGGGTTCGGCGCAGCAGCAGGCCATACGGAGAGCAGCAGACTGGGTGCCACGCGTGTACCGGCTCCTCCCCGGCGGGGTGCGGTTTGTAGGGCCGTGGTGGGAAGCGCGGGCGCGCCTTTAGGGGCGGGAACCGGGATGGTGGGCGCGGCGCAATAACCACTTTTGGATGCGCCGGGAACGGATGCTGTTTCCCGAACGGGCACTTTGACCCGGATGTGTACAACTTGCTTGTTTTTCATGTACATACCGGGTACGCTCGGTCTATGAACGTCACAGCAACCCACCTACGGAAGGACCTTTTCCACTGCATACTGCTCGCAAAGCAGGGCGAGGAGGTCGTGATCACGCACAAGGGCGAGCGGTACCGGCTGGTGCCGGAGACGCCTGTGTCGAAGCTGGACCGGATCACGCCGGTGGATGATCCGGTCGACCTCGAATGGAACGATCCTGTTTGGGAGCAGGCCAAGGCCGAAATGCAAGCCCAATGGGAGGCGGATTTGGATCAGTGGTTGCCGCGTTGATCGCTTACATTGATACACATGTGGCGGTTTGGCTCGCGGAAGGGCTGACGCGCAAGCTGTCAGCCCCGGCTCGTCAGGCGATCGACCGCTATTCGCTTCTGCTGTCGCCGATGGTTGTGGTTGAGATGGAGTACCAGCACGCACTGCAACGCTGTCGTTTGAATGCCGTACATGCAACGGCGAAGCTGATCGCGGAGCTTGGGGTAACGATTTGCGAGTATCCCTTCGCGAAAGTCGCCTACGCCGCCCTGCATGAGAAATGGACTCGCGATGCGTTCGACCGCGTGATCGTGGCGCATGCCCGCGCGAACGCGTCCGCGCCGCTGATTACAGCGGATGAGCACATTCGGGAGCATTACGCGCAGTCGGTTTGGTAGACGAGGTTGAACCTTGACAGGAGCAGGCCGGCAACCGAGACTGACCGCATCGGCCTGATGCCGAGATAGCCGAGGTGCTTCCGTGTCCGCTGCCGTTCTTTCCGCGCCCGCGCTCGACAGCAGCGCAAAGCCGTTGCATTGGAACGCTTGGCTGCGGACAGGCTTCCGGTTCTGCTTTTGCTACTTCATTCTCTGGATTTTTCTAAACGGCAATGCCACAATCTGGGGCGTCGTTCCTGAAATCGGCGACCAACTCAGCAGCTGGGCGCATTTTCCCGCGGTAGCCTTGGCGAACTGGCTTGCGCCGCACCTGTTTCACATCACCGGCGTCGGCGGGCATTCGCATCCGACCGGCTCCGGCGATACCGCGATCGATTGGATCGTGACCGGCATTTTTCTGCTCAGCGCCGTGATCGGAACGCTGCTTTGGAGCGTCTTGGACCGCCGCCGCGGCGAGTACCAGACCTTGCTTGCCTGGCTTCGCTTCGCACTCCGGCTTTCCGTCGGCGTGTCCTTAGTTGGCTATGGCTTCGCCAAGCTCTTCCCTTTGCAGATGCCGCCGCCCAGCTTGGCGCGACTGAATGAGCCGGTGGGGCAGCTTTCTCCCATGGCGCTGCTTTGGACTTTTCTAGGCGCTTCTCTTCCCTACGAGATGATCTGCGGCGCGGCGGAAATCACGGCCGGCGTCCTGCTGCTGGTTCGCCGCACGGCGCTATTAGGAGCACTCGTAACATCGTTTGTCGTCTTGAATGTGGTTCTTTATAACTTCCTCTTTGACATACCGGTGAAGATCTTTTCGCTCCACTTACTGATGGGCGCTTTCTTTATCGCCCTTCCGGACTTCAAGGCTTTGTACCTGTTCTTTTGGAGGCACGTACCCGCCGCGCCGGGCGGAGTGTGGATACCGCCTGCGAAACGCCCCGGCATTCGGCGCGCGACCTTTGTTTTTGAGCTGGTATTCCTGGTGCTTGTACTCGGGAAGGATGCTCTGGAAACCGGTTTAGGCTATCGGGCGGTCCTTGCAAACCGGTCTTTACACTCACCCTTGCAAGGCGCGTGGGTTCTGCAAAACGCGCAAAGCGACCCGGTGCTGAATCAGATCACCCAGGTTTACATCGGAGAAGCCGCGGATGCGACCAGCTTTTGGATCTCAGCGCGCAGGCAGGATGATGAACCGGCTTGGGGACGCCTGGACACGGCAAAGCACACGCTGAATTTGGGTTCCGCGAGCGGCCAACGTACCTTGCCCTATGCTCTCGGTAGGCCGGACCGCCTGAACCTAGCCCAGGGTGGAAGCAGCGAGGGACCTGCCCTGGTGCGCATGCCGCAGCCGGCACAGTGGCCGCTGCTCACGCGCGGCTTCCATCTTGTAAGCGAGTACCCATACCAGCGCTGACCCGTGGTGCGCTTCAACTGCCGGCAAGTGCAACCCGGACGGAAGCAGGTATATCGCCGCGCAAATCAATTTTTGAACGCGTTCCTAATGATTCGCGCGACCACTGTTCTACCGCGCGCGTCATCGCCCTACAAGGGCTTCGCCAATCTCCTGCACGCTGCTGCTGTTCGAAGGACTGCCGCTATTCGCCACATGGAGGGTTTCTCGGCTGAGCTTAGCTAGCAGGGCACCCAGGGAGGAGCCGCTGTCCGGGCCGCCTGCGCTGAGGTGATTCTTAAGCTCCTTGAGGCTTGCGCGCACGGCAGCCGTTTCCTCGCTTTTGTGCTCCGCGAGGTAGGTGAGCCAGCCTTCGATATTGCGGGTCGCCGCTTGCGGAGCGATATTTTCCGTGCCGCTCTTCAGTAGGTTTACGGTTTCGTCGAATTGCGCGCTTGCCATGGTTCGGCTCCTTGCCAGTGTTAAAGGTTTGGTTCTGCTCAATCCGATGGCGGAAAGTGCCGCAGGCCGGCGAACAATACCGGACAAAACTTTGAAGCGATGAATCAACGGGCTGCCGTCCGAAACGCAGTGCTAGCCAGTCGTGCGCTTGAGCTGGCCGCAGGCGGCGTAGATATCGCGCCCGCGCGGGCGGCGCAGGAAGGCTGGAATGCCGGCCGCGATGAGCCGCTGCTGGAAGCGCTCGACCGCTGCGGGTTCCGGCTGCGTGTAGGGGATGCCGGGGCCTGGGTTCCAGACGATCAGGTTCACATACGCGGGAAAGCCCGCGGCTTTTACGAGCGCGATCAGTTCCGCCGCATGCTCGGGCTGGTCGTTCACGCCCCCGAGCAGGACGTACTCGAACGTGATCTTCTCACGAGGCCCGAGCGGAATCCGCCGTACCGCGTCGAGCACGGCGGCGGTGTTCCACTTGCGGGTGAGCGGCATGATGCCCTCGCGGACCTGATCGTTCGAAGCGTTCAGGGAAAGGGCAAACCGGGGGCGCAAAGGCTCCGCGGCAAAGCGCAGGATGCCGGGCACGATGCCGGAGGTGGACACGGTCATGCGCGAGGCGTGGAGGCCGACGGGGCCGGCAAGCAGCTTGAACGCGGCAATCCAGGCGTCGTAGTTCAGGAACGGCTCGCCCATGCCCATGCAGACCAGGTTGATGCGGTCGCGGCCGAGATGGACCTGCTGCCGTTTAAGCACCGCGACGACTTGTCCAGCGATTTCGCCCGCGCTTAGGTTGCGGATTTGCCCGAGTTTGGCGGTAAGGCAGAATTGACAGTTGACCGCGCAGCCGATCTGCGAGGACACGCAGATGGTGGCTCGGCGTTGGGGCTGGTTCGTACCGCGGCTGTCCGGCTCTTCCCTGTCGTCTTCGTCGCCATTCGGCATCCAGACGGTTTCGACGGTCTGGCCGTCCAAGCCTGCAATCAGGTAGCGCTCGGTGCCGTCGGTGGAGCGGAATGTCTCGGCGATTTGCGGCAGGCCGACAGAGAACCCGGCTGCGTGCAGCGCATCGCGGAAAGGCTTGGGCAGGGTCTGGATTTCGTTAAGCGAGCCGACCCAATCGCGGTAAAGCGCCTGCTCCAACTGCCGGGCGCGAAACGGCTTTTGGCCGAAACGGGCCGCTAACTCTTCCAGCGCCGCGCGGTCGAGGCCGAAGAGCGGCTGCAACGCGGTCGCTACAATAGGTAAGATGGGTTGGAGTGCGGCGGACATGAGTGGCTTTCACTTGAGGATAGCGCAGCGGGCCCGCACGGGATGGGTATGACGGAAATGAAGTACGAAGCAGCCGACCGGAACATCCGGCGGACCAACTTGCCCAATGGCATGGTGATTCTGACCGAAGAAATGCCGCACCTACGCTCGGTCGCGATGGGGGCTTGGCTGCGCGCGGGCTCGCGGCACGAGGCCCCGGAGGTGAACGGGATTTCGCATTTCGCCGAGCACATGGTGTTTAAGGGCACGCAAACCCGATCGGCGCAGCGGATCGCGCGCGAGGTGGATGCGATCGGCGGCAACCTGGATGCGTTAACGAGCAAGGAAACGGTGTGCTTTAACATGAAGGTGCTGGATGAGCACACGCCGCGGGCGCTTGATATCTTGTCGGACCTGGTGCTCAACCCAACCTTTGCCGACGAAGAAATCCGGCGGGCGCGCGGAGTCATTCTCGAAGAAATCAAGATGGACGAGGATAACCCGGATTACTTAGTCCACGAGATATGGACGCAGAATTTTTGGCAAGGCAATGCGCTGGGGCGGCCTATCCTGGGCACAGAGAAAACGGTAGGTGGTTTTGACCGCTCGACCTTGGTGGACTTTTACCAATCGCGCATTCACGGCGGAAACTTAGTCTTTTCAGCGGCCGGACACATCGACCATGAACGATTTGTGACCATGGTGACGGAGAAGTTCGCTACGCTGCCGGCGGGCGAAGCGCTTACCCTAGAAGCGCCGCCTAAGACCGCGGCCAAAATCATCCTGCGGAACAAGAAGTCGCTCGAACAGGTGCAGGTGTGCCTAGGTGTGCCCGCGCGTCCCTTGGCGGATGAATCCCGCTACGTTTCGCTGCTCTTGAACACGATCCTGGGCGGCGGCATGAGTTCGCGGCTATTCCAAACGGTGCGCGAAGAGCATGGGCTGGCTTACTCCATTTACTCCGACCTGAGCCCCTACCGGGACACTGGTTCGCTGTGTGTGTTCGCGGGAACGTCGGCGGATAAGGCGGCGGAGCTGATCCGGTTGGTGATGCAAGAGTTCCGGCGGCTGAAGGAAGAGCCCGTGGATGAGGACGAGTTGCGGCGGGCAAAGGATCAACTCAAGGGCAACCTATTGTTATCGCTCGAAAGCTCGGGCGCGCGTATGTCGAACTTGGCGCGGCAGCAAATGTACTTCGACCATTTCTTCGGGCCGAATGAAATTCTAGCCCGCGTGGAGGAAGTCAAGGTTGAGGACTTGCAGCGCATGGCGCGGGAGCTGTTCGAGCCCGAGCGGGTAGCGCTGACGATGCTGGGCAGGCTGGACGGGGTGAAGGTCGAGCGGGAACAGCTGGTGTGCTAAGCTCCTGCTTCCAGCTTGCGTAGGGCACCTTCCACGGCTCGCTCCAGCTCCGGTAGATCATCCTCCACGGTCTCCCAAATCCTCATGCTCTCGACGCGGTCATATTCGTGCCGCAGGAAGTTTCCCAAACCTCGAGCTCCCAGCCAATCAACGCCGGGGCATAACTCCTTCATCTCCTGTCGTCCAATCCGGGTGAGGGCTTCCGTAGCGATCTGCAGTTTTCGCTCGACAGCCGCCTGTGTCTTGCCGTCAGCTAAGCAAGCCTTCTGATCCATGCCGGCCGTATATTCACGGACAGCCTCCACCGCGTCCAGGACGTCCTATAGGTGTCAATTTCCGGCTGCACCACGAAGGTCGGCTTACTTCTCCATATCCGGGTAAGGCCCGACACCTCCGCCGGCGATCCAATGGTCCATGTGCTCTTGGAGCACGGACAAGGGCACCGCGCCGGTTTCGAGCACCGCGTCGTGAAACGCGCGCAGGTTGAACCGGGCACCGAGCGCGGCTTCGGCCTTGGCGCGCTCGTTCCGGATTGCCATGTAACCCAGATAGTAGCTCAAGGCCTGTCCAGGCCAGGAAATGTACCGATCCACTTCCGTTTCGATCTCATGGCCGGAAAGCGCGGTGTTGTCGCGCAGATACTGCCGGGCCTGCTCGCGGGTCCAGCCTTGCGTATGGATGCCGGTGTCGACCACGAGCCGAGCCGCGCGCCAAGCCTGGTAGCTGAGCATGCCGAAACGCTCATACGGCGTGTGATAGATGCCCATTTCTGTCCCGAGCCGCTCGCAGTAAAGTGCCCAGCCTTCGCCATATGCCGAAATGTAGGCGCGCCGGAACGGAGGCAGGTCCTTATGCTCGGCCGCGATCGAGAGCTGCCAGGAGTGGCCGGGGGCGGACTCGTGCAGCGTGAGCGCGGGCAGGGAGTACAAAGGACGCGCCGGGAGGTCGAAAGTGTTGACCAGGTACACCGAAGGGCCGCCCCGGGCCGAGGTGTAGTAGGGCGCGATCGCCGTGGGCACGGGGCGGATGGCAAAGCGATTCCGGGGCTCGAAGCCGAAATACCGCCCCGCGACGCCGTCGAACTCCTTCGCGACTGAAGCGGCGCGCGACAGCAGCTCGTCAGGAGTTTTGGCATAAAAGCGCGGGTCGGTGCGGAGGAAGCGCAGAAACTCCGGCAGGCCGCCATGGAAGTTCGCCTCGCGCACGGTCCGGAGCATCTCCATGCGAATCTTCGCCATCTCGTCGAGGCCGGCTTGGTGAATCTGCTCTGGGGTCGCCGTCACGGTCGCGTATTCCAGGATCAACGATCGGTAATAAGCCTCGCCGTCGGGCAGCGCGGTGGCGGGGAGGGCGGTCACGGTGTGCGGAACGTACTCGTCAACCCAAAACCGCAGAAGCTTTTGAAACGCGGGGATGACGGCTTGCGCAATGGTTTGGTGGGCTTCGGCGCGTAAGGCATCCTGTTCGGCCGCGGGCATCGCGGCGGGCAGTATTGCGAAGGGCTGCCATTACGCGGTTGCCTCGGGGCTTTTAGCCTCGGCTGTGTCGCGCAGGCTGCGGTCGCGGCCCGCCAGCGTGACCCGGGGCGGTGTAAAGCCGCGCGCGAGGCCAGCGCGC